>CAYUBU010000132.1:0-7985 GCA_964443105.1 uncultured Nitrospirota bacterium | reverse complement strand
GTTCTTGTCCAGGGGATCGCCCGGGTCGAGCTTGTTTTCGATGCCGTCGAGCCCGGCCATGAGCATGGCCGAGAATGCGAGGTAGGGATTGCACGTGGCATCGGGAAATCTGACCTCTATCCGTTTGGCTTTGGGGCTGTCGGAGTACATGGGGATCCGGATCGCCGCACTTCTGTTCCGGGAAGAATAGGCGAGGTTGACGGGGGCCTCGTAGCCCGGTACCAGGCGCTTGAAGGAGTTGGTCGTGGGATTGGTGAAGGCCACGAGGCTGGCCGCGTGTTTCAGGATCCCCCCGAGATAGTGGAGGGCCATATCGCTGAGACCCCCGTATCCGTTCCCGGCGAAGAGGGGCTTGCCGTCCTTCCAGATCGACTGATGGGTATGCATACCGGAACCGTTGTCACCGAAGATCGGTTTCGGCATGAAGGTGACCGTCTTTCCGTGCTTGAGAGCCACATTCTTGATCACGTATTTGTAGCGCAGCAGCTTGTCAGCCATTTCAGCCAGAGGACAGAATTTCATGTCGATTTCCGCCTGTCCGGCTGTCGCCACTTCGTGATGCTGTGCCTCGATGACGATCCCCATTTCCTCGAGCATCACGGTCATTTCGGTGCGAATATCCTGCTGGCTGTCCGTGGGCGGTACGGGGAAATACCCTTCTTTGTGTCTCGGCTTATAGCCGAGGTTGGGATTTTCCTCCCGTCCCGTATTCCAGATACCCTCTTTGGAGTCGATATAGTAGTAGCCGCTCTGGGCATTCTGGTCGTAACGGATGTCGTCGAAAATGAAGAATTCCGCTTCCGGACCGAAGTAGGCTGTGTCCCCAATGCCCGTTGACTTGACGTAAGCCTCGGCTTTGTGGGCGATGTAGCGCGGGTCCCGGCTGTAGCGTTCTTTGGTAATGGGGTCGGCGATGTTGCAGATCATGATCATGGTGGGATACTGGGCGAAGGGATCCATGAGCGCCGTCTTGGGATCGGGAACCACGATCATGTCGGAGGCGTTGATCGGCTTCCAGCCGCGGATGCTGGAGCCATCGAACCCGAGGCCCTCCTCAAAGGTGGCTTCCTCCAGTTCGTGGAGGGGCACGGAAAAGTGCTGCCAGAGTCCCGGAAAGTCCATGAACCTCAGATCGACCATCTTAGCTTTGTTTTTCTTTGCGAATTCCAAGACTTCCTTTGGCGTCATGGTGTTTCTCCTTCTTTGGGTGGGATTAATATCTATCGCGTTAACGGGTCAAAGCAAATTACAGGGCATCCTTTCCCTTTTCCCCGGTTCGGATGCGAATCACCTCTTCAACGGGGACGACAAATATCTTGCCGTCTCCGATTCTGCCCGTTTGGGCTGTTTCCTTGATGCACTCTACGACCTGCAAGACGCGATCATCTTCGACGACAATTTCGATTTTAATCTTGGGAAGAAAATCGACCACATACTCGGCGCCCCGGTAGAGTTCGGTATGCCCTTTTTGCCGCCCGAATCCTTTGACTTCGCTGACCGTAATGCCCTGAATGCCGATCTCATTGAGGGCGTCCTTCACTTCCTCAAGCTTAAAGGGCTTGATGATAGCCTCAACTTTCTTCATGCCATACTCCTCTGGGATGTGCGAAGATTATCTTGATGGCCTGGAAAAGTATCCGAAGCTATCATAAAAATTCGAGTTTTGCAAAGATTTGTAGAACCCTTTGGTGCAAAGGATTTGCAATGGAGGTGCCAACTTACGGGCATCATTGCAACCCCCTGTAAAGTAAGCCTAATTTAAATTTTCGGCCCCTGGAGCAGGTGGAGATTGGAGCCGCAAATGATTAAACATTGGGCAGCCCCGGCAAGTTGAAGGTTTACGATACAATTATAACCATAAATTTCAACATCTTACGGCACTGTCGTCTTATTGGGCAACTCAGATACGGCGGGCCCGTTGTTTGCCCAAATATTGTGCATTGTCAGCCAAATTTTCCTCGGTCGGGAGAACCGATCTTACAGGTCAGCCTCAACCCGGTGCTTTTTCGTAGGGGACCGATTTCTTGAAAATATTCTGTTGGGTCTTCGGCAGCTCTCTGTACGTCAGGCGATGGAGCCGGGCCGCCTTTTCGGTGCCCCGGTGCCGGTATCCGCAGATGCCCTGAAAACGGAAATAGGCGGCATAGAGACTCTGGTCCTCACCGGTCAAAACCTTGCCGGCGATGGGGACTCTCTGGACGATATTACTGGCCGCTCCGAAAGGTTTGGCCATGAGATAAGTGTCAATGGACCGGTCAAGAAAGCTGTAGCTGCCGGTGGCCTCCACATCGTACTTGAGCCTAATGGGAACGGCCGCGGTAAGTTTATCCAGCGTGAGCCCCGACACATCAAACTTGTGGTACTGTTTGATGTAGAAATTCCGGGAATGAAACTTGCCGTCACTGATGGTGAAATCGCCGCCCATGCCATTGTGCTCCAGGAGGCGAAAGAGTTCGTCTTTCCGTCCGGCCATAATTTCCACCCGGTGGATCACCTGGCGCATCAGATTGACCAGATAGTTTGTCTCCCGGGTTGCGGTGATCTTCAGGTGGGCGTCGCCGGTCATTCGTTTTGCCGTGGTGACGAGATCGGGGAAGAAATCGCCGGCGACTCGAATGGAACCGGATATCTCTCCAGTGTAAAAGGTTCGGTTGTGGGGAAAGAGCTGGAGGTACTTCTCAGCACTGACACCGGTGATCTCGGCGTTTGCACGAAACCGGGTTTTTTTGCCCGATACGTAATCGATTTCCCCTTTGCCCTCGGCTTTTCCGTCCAGACCCCATGCTTCATAGGATCGGATATGCACGACACCGTCCTCGAGATTCAGGGACGCCCGAAAGTTGGATATTTCAATCCGGCCGTATTCGGCCTGGTCCACCGCAAGCACACCACGGAGTCGCAGTTTCTTGAATCCGGCCTTATCCAGGGGCCGTTGTTTCTTCCCACCGGCCGTAAAGCTTGTGAGCAGCTTTTTGAAATCGACTGCGGCGGTGTGGATTTTCAATTCCCCGTCGAAGGCGTGGATCTGCGGGATGAAGAGATCCAAGGTGATCGGTACATCCCGCCAGATGCACGTCATCCCCGATGCCGAGAGGGTCGTCCCCTGAAACGTCATCGTTCCGGAAATCTCTTTAAGAGGTTGTGGACTGGTGGAGGGATGGAAGGTGGCTTTTCGGGTGATGATCTCTCCGTCGAGGCGGCGTGAGTCCCGCTGCCCCGGCACGTAGGAGACCTTAAGATCGCCGGATAGTGTGGCCTCGGCGCTGTTTGATCGAAGTGCCGGTATCACGAGGCCAAAGGGCCGTAGAGGCAGCTCTTTGGTGCGCAGGTTCCAGGTGAATGGTCCGCCCTTTTTCAGGGCTGCAGTGCCGGCAAAGGTCAGGGGTGCACCCTGAACACTCCACCGGCCGCTTTCCACGATCAGGCTGTCTCTGTTTTTCAGGTGTCCCGAAGCGGTGAGTATGCTTTCAATCCCTTCCGGCTTGTCAATCCAGTCGCCGAGTTTGAACGACGCGGCAGTGAAATCAAGGCTTGAGTGAAACTCCAGGTCACCGGGGCTGCCGATCAGGTCCAGACTGAGCAGGGGATTGCCGCCGCTGATCCTAATTGAGTTGCCCACTGACGGCAGCAGGGCGGCCAAAGCTTCCTGACCCGGTGCGGCCGCACACTTCAGATCGAGCCGGGGCTGTGCAGAGAAAAGCCCGTCGACTCTTCCCTGCATCTCCACAGGTGTGCCGGCGAGTGTTGCGGTCAGGCGGAAAGGGCCGAGATTGCTCTTGTCCACGGGGACTTTCCCGTTGATATTCCCGAAGGTCCCGACGTTTGTCAGGTCAAAAGCGGCATCGTTGAAGACCGTTGTTCCCGAGAAAGACCAGGGAAAGCTCCGGTCCCCCCGGGAACGGACCCGCCCTTCAAGACGGGCGTGGCCGCCGACTTTTGTCAGCTCGGACAAACCGAAATCTTTTTCCGGTGGTTTGGGAAGCCGGCGATAGAGCTGGTGGATTTCGTTCAGGCGGAGCCGGGCATCGATGGTGAAATCGGTGTTTCCTTCTTCCCGAGACCCGATGGAGCCGTTCAGACTGTCGACGGAGGAATGGCCGTATTTTCCTCTCAAGCCCTGTAATTCGAGTCTCCCACGGTCGTAGGAGGCGATGCCGTTGACCTCTTCCAGGGGGAGCAGGTCCGGCGCGCCACGTATGCCAAAATTGTGAAAGGCGACTTTCAGGGATAGATTTCCCTCTCTTCTCCCCGGGTCTTTGCTGTCGGGGAGGGCCGCCACCCGGGTGAATTCGAGCCGTGAGATGTCCAGAGTGCCCGATGAGACCGGGGCATCGGCAAGATGACCGATCGCCGGAGGGAGTATTTTGTCCGGCAGTAAAGCTTTGATGCCTTGAAGACTGAGATTTTCGCCGTGCATTGCAACATGACGCCAGCCGCTGTCCCCTGCGGTCTCCTTCCAGGTGCCGTGGCCCCAGATGGACTCGTCCTCCATGCGGATCTTCAAGTGTTTGACATGGACCGTCTCCCGATCCCGGGAGAAAGCAAAATCACAGGTGGCCTTGTCCCCGACGACCGGCTCTGAGCGAAAGGCAGGCGACTGCACGATGAAGTCGGTCATGGAGAGTGTGCCTGCCACCGAGACCGCCCCGGCTGAAGGCCTTTCCAGCCGTGCCTTCAAATCGGCCGATCCTTTGACCGGTTCTATCCCCAGCATATCCTTCAGATAGGGCATCAGGGCTGCCATGGGCAACCGTGAGACGGACAGGTCCGCCTGCACCCCGGCCTGACGGAGATCCAGCCCTGGGGTGGCGGTTGAAAGTTCACCACGGATGGTGAAGGTGCTCAGTGAAATCAGCTGGCGGGGAAATTTTCCCTTGGCTGAAAATCGCCACGGTCTTTGGCCCGAATATCTCTCTAGACGGGCGTCTACCTGGTCGATCAACACATGGGGCGCGCCGTGGTGTTGCGTCCAGTCTGCGACCTCCAGTGAGGCCTCATGGATCACCAGAGTGTTCAGGGGGAGCCCCAGGCGATCGGCCAGGTCGTCACGGCCTGCGTCTTTTCCCGGATTGATTCTTTCCAGAAAGCGCCATTGGCCCGCCGCATCTCGTAGGACCTGAATTCTCGGACGGCGGAGGAGGATTCGTCTGGGGACGGCCTTCCCTTGCAGGAGGGGGAGCGGCTTCAGGTAAATTTCCATGATGTCCGTGTGGATCCAGTTGCTTCCCGATTCCTGATCAATCAGCTCCAGATTGGTCACCTGCAGCAAGGGGGACGGCAATAGCTTGAAATGGACCTGTCCTACGAAAACCCGGGTCGCATCCGGAAGGCGCGCTTCAAGCTCACGGACCATCAGGTTGGACAGTTTTGTCTCCGACAGGAGGAACGGGAGGAACCAGTGCGGTTGAAAAAGGACAAAAAGGAAGACGGCAAACCCGAGGATGAGAAGGAGGAGCGTCTTGTGTCGTTTCTTTTTGATCATAGGTGAAAACTGCCAATTTTCCGGTACTCTAAACGGAGTATCCCTTGTTTGTCAACGGGATTTCATTCTTGACGCTTATTCCCCCGTATGCTATTTTCCCCCATTACTTCACAGTGACCTTTCAGAGGGAAGGCGATGACCCCAGAGAAAATCCGTGTCGGACTGACCTACGATGATGTCCTCCTCGTGCCCAAACGATCAGGGATCTTGCCCAAGGATGTGGACATATCGACAGGGCTGACGGCGAGAATCAGGTTGAACATCCCCGTCGTGAGTGCGGCCATGGATACGGTGTCGGAAGCCCGTATGGCGATTGCCCTGGCCCAGGAGGGCGGTATCAGCTTTATCCACAAGGCCATGTCCATCGACAGGCAGGCGGCGGAAGTGGACAAGGTCAAGAAGTCGGAAAGCGGGATGATCGTTGATCCGATTACCATTGAACCGGATCGCAAGATCCATGAGGCCATGGCCATCATGGACAGATACCATATCTCCGGCGTGCCGGTGACCCGCGGTCCTAAGCTGGTCGGCATTCTGACCAACCGAGATCTGAGGTTCGAGACCCGTTTGGATCTCAAGGTCTCCGAGGTGATGACCAAGGATAAACTCGTCACGGTTCCCGAAGGGACCACCCTGGACGAGGCCAAGGAGCTTCTCCATGTCCACCGTATCGAAAAACTCCTGGTTGTGGACAAAGAGTTTAATCTCAAGGGATTGATCACGATCAAGGATATTGAAAAGAAGATCAAGTTCCCCAATGCCTGCAAAGACCATTTGGGACGGCTTCGAGTCGGGGCGGCCGTCGGTGTCGGCGAGGAATCTTTCGAACGGGTGGCGGCTCTGATTGCCGCCGGCGTGGATGCGCTGTGCGTTGATACGGCCCATGGCCATTCCGAAGGCGTTCTGGAGACAGTTCGACAGGTGCGGCGGGCTTATCCCGATATGGCTCTGGTGGCGGGCAACGTGGCCACGGCCCAGGGAACGACGGACCTTATTGAAGCCGGTGTGGATGCCGTTAAGGTTGGGATCGGTCCCGGATCGATCTGCACGACCCGGGTTGTGGCCGGCGCCGGTGTGCCTCAGATTACCGCGATTATGGATTGTGCCCCGGTGGCCCGAAAGGCGGGGGTCACCATCATCGCCGATGGCGGAATCAAATATTCAGGAGACATCTCCAAGGCCATGGTGGCCGGAGCCGATTCGGTGATGATGGGCGGGATACTGGCCGGAGTGGAGGAGAGTCCCGGCGAAACCGTTCTGTTCCAGGGAAGAAGCTACAAAGTCTACCGCGGCATGGGATCCCTGGGTGCCATGAGTGCCGGGAGCAAGGACCGCTATTTCCAGGCACATGAGCAGGAGGAGAAAAAGCTGGTCCCCGAGGGTATCGAAGGGCGGGTCCCCTACAAGGGGCCCCTGTCCGACACGATCTACCAGCTCGTGGGGGGACTGCGGTCCGGTATGGGCTACTGCGGATGTGCATCCATAAAGGAACTCCATGAAAGAGGTGAATTCATCCGCATTACCAATGCCGGACTTCGGGAAAGCCACGTTCATGACGTGGTCATTACGAAGGAAGCGCCCAATTACAGGATGGAATAGTCTGGCCGGGGCCGGCTGTGCCGACCGCCGGCTTGCTGCCCTGCTCTTGAGAACGCCGTGACCGCTCTGCACAATGAAAAGATATTGATCCTCGATTTCGGTTCCCAGTACACCCAGCTCATCGCGCGGCGTATCCGGGAACTGAAGGTCTATTCCGAAATCCGCCCGTACTCTGAAACTCTGGAAAATATCCGTGCCTTCAATCCTGCCGGGATTATACTCTCCGGCGGACCGTCGAGCGTGGTTGAGGCAGGGGCGCCCTTGCCCGACGAGGGGATTTTTGAACTCAAGATCCCGATCCTGGGGATCTGCTACGGCATGCAGCTGATGACCCACATGCTCGGCGGGGAGGTGGCTTCAGCCCGCCGGCGGGAGTACGGGGCGGCGGAGCTAACGGTTCTCGACGACGCAAACCTCTTCTCCGGTTTCCACAATGTCCTTCCTGTCTGGATGAGCCACGGGGACCGAATCGACAAGCCGGCCCCGGGGTTTGCACCGATTGCCCGAACGGAGAATTCGCCCGTCGCGGCGATGGCCGATGTGGGCCGCCGTTTCTACGCCCTCCAGTTTCACCCGGAAGTGGTCCATACCCACCGGGGGTCGGAAATCCTCAAGAATTTTGTTGACAAGATCTGCGGCTGCGGCTCCGAATGGACCATGCAGTCCTTCGTGGAGCAGGCCATTGCCGATATCCGTGCCCAGGTGGGAGACGGCCGAGTCATCTGCGGTCTTTCAGGCGGCGTCGACTCATCGGTTGCCGCCGTATTGCTCCACGAGGCCATCGGGGAGCGCCTGACCTGCATCTTCGTGGACAATGGTCTGATGCGCCTTGGGGAAGCGGAGAAAGTTGTCAAAACGTTCCGTGACAAATTTCACATCAACCTGGTCGCCGTGGACGCAGAGG
>CAYUBU010000131.1:0-2912 GCA_964443105.1 uncultured Nitrospirota bacterium | reverse complement strand
GCACTTCCCGCACCCATAGGGGCCCCAGCCCCCGGAGGGCGGCCACGTCGAGAAAGGGGGAACAGAGGATCCGGTCGTAACGCCGGTCCGACCGATTGAGGGCGGCCGCATAATAAGGAGCGGCAAGCCTCATCCGCCATTTCCACTTACGGGCCGGCAAGGTCATGAAATCAAAGGTATACGGGAGTCGACTCAACCCCTTGAGAAAGGCCTTGTGGGATCCACCGTAATAGGGCTCCAAAACAAGAACCTGGAGCACCTTTTTTTCATCCTGATCCATGGGGTCGAGACCTCCTGCTTTTTCCCTCAGAGCCTGATGACAATCTTGCCCATACTCCGGCGGGACTCCATCAATGTGTGGGCCCGGCCAATCTGGTCAAAAGGAAATACGGCGCCCACGACGGGACGAATGGCGTGTTCATCCACAAAGGCGGTCAGCTCGCGCCAAACCTCCCGGAGGCTATACATGTCGTTCAGCAGATAGCCGATGTGGGTCGCCAGCACGCCGTAGGATCTCACACCCATGTCACCCAGATCAACCCGCGGGATGGCACGCCACGCGCCAATCCAGGATATGGGGTTCCATCGGTTCAGATCGAGGCTGGCAAACCCTGAAACCACGATGCGGCCGAAGGGCGCCAGCAGGCGGAGGCTCTTCCGGTAGACCCCACCGCCCACAAGTTCCAGAACCACGTCCACTCCCCTGCCCTCTGTGAGTGATCGGATCTTCTTCTCAAAATCCTCTTTTTCATAGTTCACGGCACCGTCGATCCCAAGATCCCGGAGGCGCGAAACCTTTTCATCACTTCCGGCCGTTCCATACACGGTGCAGCCGAGCGCCCGGGCCAGCTGCACTGCCGCTGTCCCCACGCCGCCTGCCGCGGCATTAATCAATAGGGTGTCCGCCGACCGTACCCTGGCCATCTTCATGAGGCTGATCCAGGCGGTCATGTAATTGACGGCAAATGCGGCGTTTTCTTCAGGGGAATAGGAGGGTCTCGCCGGAAAAGCCTGAGCCTCGGGAACGGTAATCCATTCGGCATAGCAGCCGACCTGGGCCCCCACAATTACCTTTTCACCCAGACCACGATGACCGGCTCCCTCACCGACGGCATCGATTTCTCCGTAAGCTTCCATACCGGGCACGTAGGGGAGCTTCGGAGCCCAGCGGTAAAGACCTTTGCGGGACAGCACCTCGGCATAATTAATCCCGATCCGCTCAATTCGGACCCTGACCTCCATGGCGCCCGGTTCGGGCAGAGGACATTCCGATAGTTTCAATACCGATGGTTTGCCGTGCTTGCTCAGGACAAACGCTTTCATGGTAGGACCGTAACGGTATGCTGGTTCATCGTCTATCGGCGGGAAACCGTCTCCAAATAGTGCAGTACCTTTTGCATCTCGTCATTGATCCTGCTGAACCGGGAGGGATCTGAGAGCATCTCTTCCCCGGTTTGGACATAGGGGGCTTCAACAATTTCATGGGAGCAGTTCTCTATCAGTGCCGCCGCCGACTCCCGGGTTGTCTCCAGGTGATATTGCAGCCCGACGATACGATTCTCATAGGCGAAGGCCTGATTCACACAAGCTTCGCTCGACATGAGCCTGAGCGCGCCTGCCGGAAGATCGAAGGTTTCACCGTGCCAGTGAAAGGCCGTCACCCCATTGGTCATGGCCGAGGCAATGCCCTCAGAGGGCAATTCGTCCGGTTTTCTTAAGGGATACCAGCCGATCTCCTTGTCTCGATTGCGATAGACCCTGGCACCAAGCACCCTGGCAATCAACTGGGCACCGAGGCATATGCCCAGCACGCTCCTCCCCGCCTCTATCGCCTGCTCGATAAAGCGCTGTTCATTCACCAGCCAGGGGCAGGACGATTCATCATGCACACTCATGGGCCCGCCCATGATGATCAACCAGTCAATGTAGTCAATTGAGGGGAGCGCATCGTTCTTATAAAGACAGGAACGTGTAACGCCGTGGCCACGGCTATTCGCCCAGGGCTCTATACTCCCCAACCCTTCAAAGGGGACATGCTGCAGATAATGTATTCTCACAACGACCTGCCCGGTGCCGATTTTTTCTCAAGAACTATCGAATTTATGAAGAATATACACGTCTGATTTTGAAGATGCAATGTTTCAGTCAGACATCCCCATCCTGTTCTTGAATCCGGCTACCGGCATGTGCGCAATCAGGCTCACTTGACCGATGCAGATTCTTGGAATATTCTGAAAAAGGAGACTCGGTCATGGGAAGAAAACTCAATTCCGGGCATGGCTCGAATAAGGCCAACGAACCATCCTATTGGCGCCACCAGACTGGCATCTTCCGGTATCTGGAACCATGGGAAGATATCGATCATGTTATCATTTCGGCGGGCCTTCTCCAGGTTTCGGAGTTTAAGTTTTTTAAAGTCGCCTACGCCGACTGGTTCGGCAACGATATCTCTGATAGCTCTCTGGAACCGATATTTACCAAGTATATTTATCAGGAGGTTGTGCCGCCCTGGGTTCGCCACCTGGCCCGCAGGGTCATGTCCAGATCAGAAGAGGGTTCCCTCGACCCCAAGGATTTCAATGTTCAACACCCCAAAGCAAGCCCTGAGCTTCAGACCCAGGGGTGGGGCTATGTCATAACCCTGGGCTTTGTTCTGGTCCTTTTCCTCGTTCTCATATCCGACTTTACGCCCTATTGATTCGACACACCCTTTTGCTCTTTTTTCCCCTCACCTCCTTTCCCGGTTGTCATGGCGGTCGATAAGTAGTATACAAATGAATCGGAGCTTATAGATAGGGAATTTCTATCCTGTCATTTGAGAGTCAGCCGTAATGAGGCGGCAGCAGATGATCTAATGGAGAAGCCATGGACATCAACCAACTGCGAATCTTTGCTTCAGTGTACCGGAACAG
>CAYUBU010000130.1:0-2942 GCA_964443105.1 uncultured Nitrospirota bacterium | reverse complement strand
CGCGGGCTGCGCGCCCGGGCCGGAGAACACGCCCGCGGCCTGCGCAGACGGCTGCTCCAACGACGGAGACCCCCAGGTCGACTGCATGGACGCCGACTGTGACGGCATCGGCAGTTGCCCACCGAGCTGTACACCGGGAGCCGAGAGCACGGTCGCGCTCTGCAGCGATGGTTGTGACAACGACGAAGACGGCTTCACCGACGGTGACGATGACGCCTGTATGGTTGCCGATGCCTGCGACCGGGTGAGAATGGAGGTGGAGGAAACCTGCCTCTCCGGCGATTACCGCAAGAACCACGGCATGGTCATGCGATGCACGGTGAAAATTGTACACCATGCGGTCAAGAGCGGTATGATCGACAAGGTCTGTGCCCACGACATCATCCGGGAAGTTGCCAAGTCCCGGTTTGGAAAGAAGGACAAGAAAGACCGCGACGGGGATGATGACAAGAGTAAAGAAGACGATAAGAGTCATGACGACGATTCCAGCGACGACCAGAGTCACGATGATGACTAAGGGGTGAACAGGACTCACGCCAGAATTCGTGACGCGTTCGGAGTCGAAATAGAAGAGGTGAAGCAACCGGGCGGGAACCATTTGTTCCCGCCCGGTTTTGTTTTATATAGAGCACCATCAGTTCACATGCTCTGGGCGAATTGGGCCACAGATGTCATGGCGCGGGACCAACGGGTTCAGTAGAAGCGTTTTGAGCACAACGGCTCTTGACGGCAGTTCCCTGTGAATGAGACGAGCCCCCGGTCGCCTGTGGGCTTGAAATCCTATCTTAGGTGTGGGTGTGCTTCTCAACGAACGCCGCCACCTCCCGGGCATGGGTGAGGGCAATCAGATGCCCCCCGTCAGGAATGATGGTGGCTCCCGTTTCAGGCGGGTATATGACGCGGTCCTGGGCCCCGTGAATCTGAGCGACCGGACAGGGGGGATTCGGGTTCCCGGTCCACTCGAAAACCGCCTGACTCATGGTTTTCATAAAGAGACTGTTGGACATGCTGAACATCTGGAGCAGCTGGTTCTCGTAGAGCGCACAGGCGGCGCCGGCAAACGTCTTCATCAGGTCAACCGGGGCCTGGTCGGCAAGGCCACTTAATTTCTTCAGAATGGGGCTGATGTTATCGGGCATCAGAGTGCTGCCGATGAGGATGATTTTTTCCACCGGAACGATGCGGGCGATCTCGGCCGCCACGATACCGCCGAGAGAGGAACCGCCTACCGTATCCGATCGCCCCATGGGGTGTTCCTGAAGGATTCTCAAGGCGAGGTCGTGAATGGTTCGCTCCTCCCTGTAGGAAGGCCAGTCGAGATAATGTATCCCCGTTAATTTTCTGAACGGTGCCCCGTACATGGCTGCAGCAGCACCCATCCCGGGAAGGATGTAGATAGCCAAAATACCTCCATGCCGCCGGTGGATATTTTCAGAGATAGCGGGCGATTGACGATTCAGAGATTTATCACATGTGAGCAGGTTTTGTCTATGAGACACCATTTAAGGCCGACTGACCCTGCGCACCACACCTCAGACGGTCACAAAAACCCAAGCCTGTCTCCGATTCATTTTTAGCCATACACGGTCGCCAATGATCTCTATTGTCTGTAATCCCGCACGCTTGACACTGGGGGAGATCCCAAGTACCTTTAAGCCTGAAAAGTCGACGGGCGTATGCATTTAGCTGAAACTGGAGAAATCCCCTTCGGGGGGGGAGGCGCGCATGGTATTGATTTCCTATTTTGTTGCCACAACCGCAGTCGTTTCAGGTGCGGCCATCGGGGCGACCGCAGCCGTGGCCATCGGTCTGGGCAAGAAATCGAGATAAGGAGTCAGGAAATGCTCATCCGACAGACGCTTAACTTTGCCGCTCACTTTGCTGCGGGAATTGCGATGGGTGCCCTGGCCGTCGTGGCCGTGAAGACGATGAGGGACGGGGAAGTGCCGGCCCCGGCAAAACTCAGCAGCAATAGCACGAGCACGGGAAAGACACCATCCGAGGCTTGAGGCATCACGCCATCGCTCAAAACCGGGGGGCGCCGATTGGCGCTCTTGACTCGCCCTAACCACGCTTCAGGGAATCTTTCAGAACGCACCGAGTGCAGTGAGTTCCGCTCCGTTTCCGAGTGTCCGTCTGCAGCCGCTTTCATGGGCTCCATCGTTTTCTCAGGCTGCGGGCTTGCTTGCGGATTGCTATTATTTCATCCTTTTGCCGGCGCTTCTTCTCCAGATTTCGGATCTGAAAAACCATGCGCCGATTATCTTTTAGCTTACCATAATGGCGGTCGAGGAATTCCCAGTACAGGGTGGTGAACGGACAGGCCTTCTCTACGATGCTCTGACGGTAATCTTAGGGGCAGGAGCGGCAGAAATTGCTCATTCGGTTGATGTAGGCCCCCGTGGCGCAGTAAGGCTTGGTTCCCACCATACCGCCGTCTCCATACTGGCTCATGCCGAGAGTATTCGGTAGGGACACCCAGTCAACGGCATCGGCGTACATGGCCATATGCCATTGATGAAACTTCGCCGGGTGGGCGCCGTAAAGAAGTGAGAAGAGTCCCAGCACCATGAGCCGATGGATATGATGGGCGTAGGCGTGAGAAAGTACGTGGTTCATGGACTGCCGTACGCAGAACATGTCCGTGTCGCCGTCCCAATAGAACGAGAGTATGGCTGCCGTGGCTGCTGGCTTGGACTCCGCCAACTTGACTTTGCGTTTTCGAATGGCCGATAAAATCGTGGCCAAACTGGGGGCCGAGGCTCACCCTGGGCCACTCTCCCGTTTGGTGGGGATTCTTGTGGGCGTCTCGCCCCTGGAGATTCGACCGACAATCATCCCAGCCCTCTTCCAATTTCGCAGGCCTTAGTTAGTTTCCAGCCGGAAACGCCCCTTTTGCGAAATCTCTGCGTCGATCTGCGGAATCACTTGTGCGACGTACT
>CAYUBU010000129.1:0-4195 GCA_964443105.1 uncultured Nitrospirota bacterium | reverse complement strand
CATGCAGACTGCCTTTGTGTAAGGAGCTCCCAAAGCAAGGGACTTAAAGAGGCCGTCTTCAGAGCTGAATCCTCCGGCAAAGGCAAGATCCGGCACCCGCTCTCCCTTTCCAGCCAGAATGCCGGCAAACTCAGCGGACGCAGCATGGAGATACAGCGAAGGCATGCCCCACTCCTCCATCATCCGCCAGGGGCTCATGCCGGTCCCCCCGGGGGCGCCGTCGATGGTGAGCAGATCGATCTTGGCCTTGGAGGACCATTTGATCGCCATGGCCAGTTCCCGAAGGCCGTAGGCGCCGGTCTTCAGGGTGATCCGTTTGAACCCGAGGCCCCGAAGGCGATCCACTTCGCCGTAGAAGTCCTCTTCACTGATGAAGCCGAGACGGCTGTGGCGCTCGAATTCCTTGAGAGCGCCATCGCTGAAGGCGGCCTGATTGACCGGGCTTGAGGGGTCGGGGGTGACGATGTAGCCGCGCTTCTGGAGTTCCAGCGCTCGCTCCAGGGAGTTGACCTTGATTTCGCCGCCGATGCACTTGGCGCCTTGACCCCATTTGAGCTCCACCGTTTCGATGCCGTGCTGGCCGATGATGTATTCGGCCACCCCCAGCCGGGTGTCTTCCACGTTGATCTGGATCAGGATCTCGCCGTTGCCCCGGTGATAGCGGCGGTAGCTGTCGATGCGGCGGTCCATGTCGGGTGCTTTGATCACTTTACCGTGCTTGTCGAGTTCCAGTTCCGGGTCGATGCCGCAGACGTTCTCGCCGCAAACGATGGTGACGCCGCCCAGGGCGGCGCCCACGGCAAAGTGCTCCCAGTTGACCCGGGCGATTTCCGTCGACCCCAGGGCCCCGGTGAAGACCGGGACGTCCATCTTGACCTTTTGGTCCCAGCCGTAATCGGTCTCGGTGCTGACGTCGGGGAAGCGGGCGGTGTCGGGATTGCCTTCCACCCCTTCGGGCAGTCCTTTGGCGCCGAGGGCATAGCCGTGGATGTTGAGGTGAGAATAGTCGATGGGATAGTTTTTGTCGCCTCCCGCGGTGACCTCACCGAAGGGGCCGGGATAAATCAGTTCCCGTCCGCGGAAAGTGGCTTTGAAGATCTCGCAGTTTCCCCGGCAACCGTCCAGGCACCGGGTACAAATCCCGCTCATGGGGGTAACGCTCTTGGACCGGTTGAAGGTCAGGGTGGCATCGTTGGCATTGGGTTGTTGCAGATTCATCATGCTCCTCCTAATGTGATGGGTTTCAGGGCCCGGACAGGCGGCATCACCTCCTTACGGGAACTGTCATGCATAATTCGGTCCGTGGGACCAGGCACATTTTGACCAGAGCCCTGGACCTGCTTATGCCTTCGGGATGGATAAATACTTTGTTATAGAAGGGAAAAAAGGGCGGCCCCCGAGCCGCTACTTGTCCTTATATATCGGGAAAACGGCACTTCGTCAACAAAAATGGGTCGGAAGAAGTCTTATGGGCTCGGCAGACGCAGAAGAGGAGAGATCGGGCGGGGTGCCTTTCCAAATCATAGGCTCCAATGAATCGGGTCGATTGACAAGGGCTTTAGACGGAGGGATAATTCCCCCATGAGGAGAAGGGTGGAGGTGATGAGGAGAGTGATCGATGAGGATGTTGATGAATATCAGCTTTCCCGTTCACGAGTTCAACAAAGGCGTCAGCGACGGGACGGTGGGAGGCAAGATAAAAAGCATCCTGGAAGAGATTAAGCCGGAAGCGGTCTATTTCACCGAGCAATTTGGCCAACGGGCCGCTGTGATGGTTGTCAACCTGGAAAATGCGTCCCAGGTGCCCGCACTGGCGGAGCCCTGGTTTCTCAATTTCAATGCCAGCGTTGAATTTCACATCGCCATGACGCCTGGAGAACTCAGCGAGGCGGGTCTTGAAGCCCTGGGGAAGAAGTATGCTCAGCCCCACTGAGGCCGGCGGGGTAGATACCCTGTTTGTCTCTATGGAAAAGGTCTCGGAGACGACGTTTTGGTCTCAAAGGCCGATTGGAATATCATATAAGGAGAAAAAAAAATGGTACGCAAATATATTGACTGCCGTGACTACCCCGGTGACATCAAATGTACGGTGGCCCTTGCCGCGGATACAGAGGATGAGCTTCTGGAAGCCGTAGTCCAGCATGGGGCAAAGGTCCACGGCTATGAGGACACCCCCGAGTTTCGCCGGAAGATCCGGAAGGAGTTCAAAGAGGGGGCGCCCCGGGCCTAACAAGAGGCGCTCGATTTGATAGGCAGCGGGGTTCCAGGCAGGAATGCCTGGAACCCTGACCTTTTCCGTACATCACCATATTCACGAGCCCGGCCGCTTCGCCATGAGCACATCGGTGAAGTACTCCCGTGTGTCGTAAAGGGTTCGGACGATCCCAAGGCCGCTTTGCCGGGCCAGTGTTTCGATCTCGAAAGGCGAGTACTTGCGCGATCTTTCGGTATGCACCAGTTCATGCCGGGTGAAGGGAAAGCTCTGTTCCAGGGCTTCGATGGTCACCGTCTGCCGGGAGAGACTGACGAGAAAGCTCAGGGCTTCGCCGGCCACCGGGTCGTAGTGTTCGTAGTGATCGAAGCGGTCCAGGTCGAAGTCGGCTCCCAACTCCCTGTTGATGCGGCGCAGCAGGTTGAGGTTGAACTCCCGGGTGACACCGGCCTCATCGTTGTAGGCCCGGTGGATCAAGTTCGGGTCTTTCCGAAGATCGAATCCCACCAGAATCCGATCGTCATGGACCATGGCGTGGGCCAGTTGTCGGAGCAGGCCCACGGCATCGTCATCGCTGTAATTGCCGATGTTGGAGCCGAGAAACAGGAGCAGTTCCGGACGGGACGACTTTTCGTGGAGCTGGTGAAGGGACGTGAGATAATCGCCGCACAACGGCGCCACTTCCAATTGGGGCAGTCGATCCGCCATATGCTCCGACAAACAATCCAAAGCCGCAGGGGAGATGTCGATGGGGATGTACTTCAGATCGAGTTCCCTGCGGAGGGCTTCTTCCAGAAGATAGGCAGACTTCGTGCCGTCTCCGGCGCCGAGTTCCACCACATCCAGGGGTGCGCCGGCTTCATAATCTTTTAGAATGAGATGAGACCGGGCATAGAGAATTTCCAGTTCACAGGCCGTCAGGTAGTACTCAGGCAGCTCTGTAATTTCCCGAAAGAGCCCATCGCCCCGGTCGTCGTACAAATACTTGGATTCGAGCCTTTTCGGGCTGCTCTGCAGACCTTCCAGCACCGATGCGGCGAAGGTGTCGACCTGAATGGGTTCTTCCGCTGTTCGTTCCATTCTCATTGCGCCAACCTGATCCCTGTGTATTGCCATCTCTGGTGGGGATAAAAGAAATTCCGGTACGTCGGCCTCCCATGCCCCGGTGGGGTCGCCGCCGAGGGGCCCCGGAGCACCATCTGGTTGGACATGAATTTCCCGTTGTATTCGCAGATGGCCCCCTCAGGCGGACGATAGCCGGGGTAGGGGAGATAGGCGCTTTGTGTCCATTCCCAGCGCTGTCCCGGTGAAAATGACGCCTGACCAATCTCCCATTCCTGTTCCGACGGGAGCCGCAGGCCGCGCCACGACGCAAAGGCGGCGGCCTCGTAATAGCTCACGTGCATGATCGGCGCTTCAGGATCGACAGGTGTGATACCGGCAAGGGTATAGGCCTGCCATTCGCCCTTCTCTTCCTTCCAGTACAGAGGTGCCTTGATCCGGTTCTCCTGAATCCATGCCCAGCCGTCGGAGAGCCAGTGGCGAAAATCCCGGTAGCCGCCGTCGGCGATGAACGCCATGAATTCGCCGTTTCGAACGAGGGTCGTGCGAAGTCGGGCGTCGTTCATGTAGACAAGGTGCCTCGGCTTTTCGTTGTCGAAGCAGAAGCCCTCTTCCCCGTGGCCGATTTCATAGTTTCCTCCAGGTATTTCAATCCATGCCTCGTCGGCGGGCTCGGAGCGGTTCTCCTGGATGGTGGTCCCGTAAGGGGGCTGCAGCGGCTGGGTACCGAGGATATACTTGATATCGGTGATCAAAAGTTCCTGGTGCTGTTCTTCGTGATGGAGACCGAGGATCACACGTTCACGGCGTTCGTCGCCGAGATTGGGGGACGTAAGAAGAGCCTTCATGGCCCGGTCCACGGCCTCCCTGTAGGTGTGGATCTCGCCTACCGTGGGACGGGTGGCGCTCCCCCGGCGTGGG
>CAYUBU010000128.1:0-2816 GCA_964443105.1 uncultured Nitrospirota bacterium | reverse complement strand
ACATCGATGTGGTGGTCAAAACTGCCCGCGGCAATCAGCTGGGCGCCGCGGTGGAGTTCCATGATGGGCCGGGTGAAGTGGTGAGATGCGACGATGCCGAAGATGATACCGATGGTTGTCAGCACCACTATCATGATTCCGAAAAACAGGAGAAACCTGCGGACCGACTCAAACACCACGGTTCGGGAACGGTCTGTGAGCAGAACCCAGTATTGATCAGGGCCGCCGACGCCAATCTGGACCGGGGCATAGGCGATCATACGATCCCTCTCCTTTGTTATCAATCCTTTCTTTCCTGAGATGATTTGCTCCCTCGCTGTTTTTGGGAGTGTGGCCGGAAAGCCGCTTCGTGCGGCACGTTGACCGATGGCCGCGATGTTGTAATGGAAACGGCTCTCCCGGTCGATCAGGTAGGTGTTGCCCAAGTCCGTCTCGCTCGACCGTGCCAGTCTCGCCAGGTCTTGAATCAAGACATACAAGGTGAGGATCCCTTTTTGCTGATGATCCCGATCGTAGACGGCAGTGGCGTAGACCAGGGCAGGTTCAGGCTCTTTCTCGGGCCCAGTCTGCATCATCGATTGGGTGACAATGATTTCGCCGAGGTGGGAGTCGAGAGTCATCCAGAAGAAGTCTTCTTTGCTGAGATCTTTTGCAGGGTCGGCGCTTGGTGTGTCCAGTCCGTCAGCACGTCTCACAATACGATATATCGGCGCACCCCTGAGGTCGGAGAGGAGCACTTGCCGGTAGAGCGGATTCCCCTGGGCGAAGTTTCGCAGGATGTTGTTCATCATCCCGTCCAGGTTGCCTGTGTCCACAGCGGGTTCGGGATAAAATTCCACGAAGGTGACGAGTGTCGGGGAGCGGCTCAGGAGACGCAGGTCTTTCTCTGCGTGCTGCAGGGTATCCTGGATCCGTTCCACCTTGGCGGACAGGGAGTCGGTGACCTGGGCGATGGCAAGGGTTTGAATAGCCTTGGTCGATATAAAAAGGCTGAAACTGCCGAGGACCAGAAGAGGGACCAAGCCGATGGTGAGAAAGGCACCAATCAGTTTGCTCCGAATGCTCAGACGTGTTACGAGTCGGCCGACAGTCATACATAATTTATAGCGGAAACCATGGCAAACGTCAAAGATCCCGTGCGGTTTAGCCTCCTCTCGGTGCCATGAGCGGCGTCCATCACTCTTGATGACGCCGCCCTTGGGATCTTTGATACGGCAGCCGCCCCACGGGAAAGGTGTTTGACTTAAAATGGGTGCTCCGCCGCCGGTGTGGAACCTTGTTTGAAGAGAGCGCCATGGGGCGCGGGAATCTATTTCCCTCCTTTCTTGGACTGTTGAAGGAAGGCAATGATATCGTTGAGGTCCGTATAGTTCAGGACAGGCCAGGAGAAACCGTAGTCCCGCATGCGACTCATCATGGCCGGGCCATGATTCCAGATGGCGTTGGTAATATGGACGACAGAAATCTCCCGGAGACGACCCAGATTGGGGCCGATGGACCCGTCCCGTCCTCCCGATCCCACAGTATGGCAGATGACGCAATTCTTTTCTTCGAATATCTTGGCCCCCTTATCCGGGTTTCCGGGAGGGTCTATAAATCTAGAGGCGAAAAGGTAGGAGAGGATGTCTGCCAATTCCTGGGCTTCCATCTTCGGTCTCGGGAGGTGACGCATCTCCATCATCTGCGTCATGCCGGGTGAGTGATTCCACATGAGGGCCGCCATTCCTGCCAGAGTTCGGGGAAATTCGATTTTGCCGAAGTCCGGGGCGGCGTGGGCTCCTTCTCCCTCAACAGAGTGGCACTCGGTGCACCCCTTGGCCCGAAAGAACTCCCGTCCCTTCTTAGGCGACCCCGGAGCCAGGTGATGTTCCTCCTGAATTTTGCCGCCGATACTCTTAATATAGGCAACCAGGTTCACTATTTCCTGCGCGTTCAGCATAGGCCAGGCCATTCCTTTTTTCTGCATCTCTGCTTCCATCTGGGGTGCGTGTTCCCACATTTTCTGTGCCCAGACGATGGGGTTGATATAGATGCCCCAGCGGCTCAAGTCGGGGCCTATTTTCCCCCCCTCGCCCAGGATGGAGTGGCATGTGGTGCAACCTTTGGCCGAGAGCAAATTCTTCCCTTCTTTCGGATCACCGGGCTCGTCCACGTAACGGACGAAGTAGAGGAAGGCGAAAAGATCTGCCATCTCCTGGGGGTCCATCTTCTTGTACTGGATCCCTTCTTCCCGCATCTTTTCCCACATCGTCGGCAGGTGGTTGACAATATCGGTGGCAATCATTCCCTGGGATTCATGACTGATATGAATGCGCCCGAGATCCGGTCCGATCGTGCCCTGCCCCTGCCCCCAGATGGCGTGACAGTGAATACAGTTTTTGGAGAGAAAAAGTTTCCAGCCTCGGCTGGCGTCTTCAGGAAAGACGTAGGCCGCATTCGGCTCGGCCGCAATCGCCTGATCATGGCAGAACGTCAGCAGGCCAAAAACCAGTACGGCTGTCACCAGAAACCATTGGGCGACCTTCATGTGTACCCGACCATGATTGACTCTATTCAGCATAGGGCACCTCCGGGGAATATTGTTTGCCAGTTGCCAGTTTAGCCTCTCGATGGGAGAGGGTCTCGGTAGTGGCTGTATCGGGCAGGTAAGTCCTGATCCGATCCGACACCTCTGCGACGGCGTGCTGTCTTCCCTCCTTGATTTCCCAGATAGAGACAATGGGGAAGAACTTGGTAAACAGGACGTAGAGGAGGATAAAGAAGGCGAAACAGCCGGCCAGCAGAGACAGCTCCACCCAGCTGGGGTGATAGACACC
>CAYUBU010000127.1:0-2745 GCA_964443105.1 uncultured Nitrospirota bacterium | reverse complement strand
AGGGTGGGGATGCCGTAGCGCATTCCCATGTCCACGAGTTTCGTCATGTTGGTGATAGATTCTTTTTCGTACTCTCCTCCGATAAAAACCTGAACGGCCATGGCGCAGACATTCAGTCTGATGGAATCCTCGATATCAACAGCGATCTGTTCATTGGACAGTTCCTTGAGGATGCTCGCTCCTCCGGAAGCCCTGAGGACGATGGACTGGGTGAGAGATGGCGGAACAACGCTTCTGAGAATGCCCCGCGTCAGCATCAGGGTGTCGGCGTAAGGAACCAGGGGGAGGATGTTGATGTCAACCCTCTCGAGCCCGGTTACGGCGCCCTGGAAATACCCGTGGTCGATGGCCAGCATGACGGTACGCCCGGACTCCGGGTTAAAGATCCGCGCCAGGCGGTTTTTCATCCCCCAGTCCAGGGAGTTGGATCCCTTAAGGTAGAAACCCTCCGTTTCCTGAGGTTTGTCGGTGTGATACTGTTTGCCTTCCCTTACATCGTCCATATCGGCCATCGGTTTTCTCCTTGGTTAACTCCAAATTCCAGATTTCAAATTCCAAATTTCAAAATAAAAGCGCAATGTTCAAAGTGCGAACAACTGTTTTTGACAGGATTTACAGGATTAGATCCATTTTTCCCAGTCCTAAACCCTTAATCCCAAAACTCTAGTTTTTTTCTCCGTGTCCCGGTGTCCCCGCGTCTCCGTGGCTGCTTCTCACCCCGTCGCCCATGCGCCCCCTCTCCCAATCGCTAGTTAACTGTTCCCTCAAACTCCGGTCCCTTCATTCCCGTGTTCACCTCACCGTAGGTGTTTTCGTATTTTTCGACATTGCGCACCAGGGCCGCAGCCAGTTGCTTTGCATGAGCAGGGGATGTAAGGATTCTCGATACCACCTTTTTCCTGTCTCCTGGCAGGACCATGATGAAATCGAGGATAAATTCGGTGGGGGAGTGAGCGATGTTGGCGGCGTTGCAGTATGCGCCTTTTTCCAGTTCCGAGTCGATGTGGATCATTGCCGCACTTTCGTCCGGCTTGTCACCTTTTTTCATGATGTACCTCCTTGTCGGGGATAACCTATCAGATATCGGCATGGGGGTGAAGGGTCGATGTGTTAAGTGAGTGGAAAGGTTAAAGGTTAAGGGTAAAAGGTAGTCAGGAGCCATCCTTCGACAAGCTCAGGGTTGGGGAATCCAGAAGTCAGGAGAAAACCGAAAAGATGTAAGAAATCAAACCCCTAATAATTCCTCGCCCAACATGTTCTGTTTTGCTCCAAACGATTTTTTGGTATCAACTATACCGTTTTCTGACCTCTGATCCCGTCCCTCCCTATATCTACTTCTTGACCCGGAAGTCGGTTTGAATGTATGCTACGTTTAGTTTCAACTAAACGTAGTATACGGAGGGCGGTGTGGAAAACAATATCTCCAATTCTCGGAAGCATTTCATTCAGGGGATCAGCCGTATCGCGAACTTCTGGGGTTTTCCCAAGGCCATGGGGGCCATATACGGCGCCATATACCTCTCCTCTGATCCTCTTTGTCTCGATGACCTGGTTGGAGAGGTGGGGGTTACCAAGGGAGCCGTCAGTACGAGTGTTCGGAACCTCGAAAGGCTCAATATGGTCCACAAACATCTTAAGGTCGGTGACCGGAAGGATTATTACACGGCGGAAACGGACTTTTGGAAAATAATCAAGGGGGTACTCAGGGAGCGGGAGAAGAGCGAGTTCGACCATGCATTAAAAGCGGTGGGTGAGAGCCTCGACATGCTTCCCATCACGGCTGAGGCTGACGATCCTGGAGATGCGGAATTTCTCCGCCAGCGCATGGGCGGGATGCAGGATTTTTTCACCCGCCTCGACAATATCGTTTCAACGATTCTTGCCCTTGATGAGCTTCGAGTCGATGGGATTCGAAGGCTGCTGGGAAAGAGCCAAAGATGATCAATCGAGGAGGACGTTCATGCATGAGAAAGAGGTACACACTGTTACCGGAGCCTTTGGTTATTCCGGCAGATATATAGCCAGGATGCTTCTTGAGGAGGGTCTTGCAGTTCAGACCCTCACCAACTCAACCGGCAGGGAAATCCTTTCGGGAAGCGTATCATGGTATGTCCGTTTAATTTTCACTCGCCCGAAAAACTTACAGAGGGTCTCAAGGGAACGAAGGTTCTCTACAATACGTACTGGGTCAGATTCAGCTACAAAAATTCATTTTCCCACACAGAAGCAGTGCGCAACTCCCTCCTTCTTTTCGATTCTGCCGTCAAGGCGGGAGTGGAAAAGATTGTCCATGTCAGTATTACAAACCCGTCCCTGGATTCTGGTCTTGAGTACTTCAAGGGCAAGGCGATCCTTGAAAACGAGTTGATGGAGGCCGGTGTGGGTTACTCGATCCTCAGACCTGCTGTGCTTTTCGGCAGGGAGGACATTCTCATTAATAACATCGCATGGTTTCTGAGGAAGTTTCCTTTCTTCGGAGTTTTTGGAAATGGAGCTTACAGGCTTCAGCCGATCTACGTGGATGACCTTGCCCGGCTTGCGGTTGAGCAGGGCAAAAGTGGTGACAGCTCAGTTATCGAGGCCATCGGGCCTGAGACCTTTACATTTCGAGGACTCGTTAGAACCATAGGTGAGATTAGTGGAAAGAGAAGGCCAATTGTCTCAATACCACCGGCCATGGGACTCGTTGTTTCAAGAGTTGTTGGCGCATTTGTCAAGGATGTGGTCCTCACCCATGACGAGATC
>CAYUBU010000126.1:0-7099 GCA_964443105.1 uncultured Nitrospirota bacterium | reverse complement strand
CTTAAACTCGATGCCAGGGCCCGCGTCGTGGATGCCGCCGGTGAGTTGATTCCCATTCCCGAGGCGTTGGCAGAGGACAGCGCCGTCGGCGATGAAGTGGTTGGTTTCAATCGACGGGTCACGGAGAAGCGCTATTCTGATCAGGTTCGTTATCGAAGTGCAAAGGGCGGCGGACAGAATTTTATAGGGGCCGATGCCTGTTTACCCTGCCACCCGGTCATTCATCAGCAGTGGTCCAACACGTCCCATGCTTTTGCACTCGACACGCTGGTGGAAAAAAATTATGCCTTTAATCCCGAGTGCGTCGTCTGTCATGTGGTCGGCTACCGAGACCCCTCCGGTTTCATTAGCCGGGATAAGACACCCCAGCTTGCAGGTGTGCAGTGCGAGTCGTGTCACGGCGCGGCGAAAGAGCACATGGCCGGAAATCCAATGAAACCGGGGGTTCCAGAGGAGGTGTGCGCAACATGTCATAACGATGTCCATAGTCCTGCTTTTGAATATATCACCTACCTTGGTCTGTCTGATCAATGTTCTCTCCACTGAAATTGACCCCGGTGATAGTCTGTTTCTCCTCGACAATATGTTAGAGAGCAGGGCATTAACATTTTGGTTTTCTCTACTCGCGGCGAGTGACAAATAATAAGAAAAAAAAAATGACATTTTTACTTGCAAACAAAATTCTGTTGTGCTATTTATATGTTATAGATTTTCTTTAACTCACTGGAGTAGGGGTTGATCATTAACCCCGTGATTTGTTGTGAAGGTTGTCTTCACAAACAACACAAAGGAGGAAGGAAATGGCTACAGCAAAGAAGAGAGTGACCAAGAGGAAGACAGCGAAGAAGAAAGTAGCGAAGAAGAAGACCGCCAAGAGGAAAGTAGCGAAGAAGAAAGTAGCGAAGAAAAGAGTAGCGAAGAAGAAGACTGCCAAGAGGAAAGTAGCGAAGAAGAAGACCGCCAAGAAGAAAGCCGTTCGATGCGCGGCGAAGACAAAGGAAGGGAAGCGCTGCAAGAATAATGCTTCGTCTCCTTCCAAGTTCTGCAAGACCCATCAGAAGAAAAGATAAACGAGATCTTTCTGGATGCTCAGACATACGCTCCGTGTCTGAGCATCCAGAACTTTTTCCAGCCCACACCGCAGCTTCAAACATACTCAGCCCAGCCCATCCCACAGGTCAACGCCAGTCTCCTTCTGTTGTCTCTTTACGTCATAAAATCAGTGTCATTTATCCCCATTTTTGCGTTGACAGAAAAGCACCCTGCAAGCGATACTAACAGTATGGGTAAAGCTTAGTTTTTGGCCAAAATGGTTGGAATAATGGCCAAATTGAAGGATAAATGCTTGTTTTTATGGGTGAAATGTGATTAATCTTCAGAAAATGTTCCAGCTTACCCATTGTCTCCATCGATCCACCAAAGGCCATTTAAAGACCGGAAAGGCCAATTGCCGCCTCTTTGGCCGGATTCCTTTTCCCGCCCTTCTGGCGATTTACGGCCTCCTGGCGGTAGCGGGTGCGCTCTCTGCGGCCGGTGCCGCCGCCATGGGTGCCGAAGAATCGGTCAGAAAAGTAGCCCGTTCGGTACAGGGCATGGAAAACCGTTTTTCCGGCGGCAGTGTTCGGCTCGATGGCTTCCATGAAGATTATGGCCTCGGTGACGGTACGGGCACCGGAGGTACCCATCGGACGCCGGGCGGCAAGGGAGCGGCCGGGACCGGGGGCGCCTTCCATGTCGTGGATTATCGAAGCCCATCCTCAGCCTCGACTTTCCAGGGGCATCTGCTTTCGAAAAAGATATCCGTTGCTGCTGCGGTGCCCGCGTTTGTTCTGCTGCAGGTATTCTTCTTTCTTGTTGTGAGCCGACGATACCGGGGAAACAACAACAGATCGGGAGGCACCGGGTCTTCCGGCGAGGCGTCGGTAGAACTTCGGGGTGACCTCGAGATGCTCAGCGTTCCCGACCTCCTGCAGCTCATTTCCTCCTGCCGAAAGACAGGCACCCTCATGGTGTACAATAGCCATGAACAGAAATCGCTGAGCTTTCGTAACGGAAAGATTATATCAGCCGCCTGCCTCGACAGGGATCAAAAAAACAAACTCGGTTATCTCCTGGTCAAGAGAGGCCTGATCTCCGAAGATGAGCGGACACGGGCATTGCGGATCTGCGAGAAGGATCGCTCCATGAGACTGGGCCAGGCTCTTACTGCAAACGGGGTGCTGACCAACGACGACTTGGCGGAAGTCCTGAAAGTGCAGGCCGAGGAAATAGTCTACTCCATGATCGCCTATCCCGAAGGGCGTTTTGAGTTTGCCGGTTATGATGAAGGCGCCCAGATGGAGTCGGAGAACGGGTTTGTTCTGGACGTCATGAGTCTGGTTATGGAGGGGGTTCGCCGGGAAGACGAATGGAATCGAATGCGGGAAATCATTCCGTCCCTCGAAATGGTGGTCGATTTTATTCCCGATCAGGACCGGGCTGTGGATACGGCCCGAATGAATCAGCACGAAAAGGAGATCGTGGATCAGATTGACGGTCACCGCACGCTCAGCGAGATCTGCGCCCAGTCCCACTTGGTCGACTTTGAGGTCTGTACACTGGTTTATGGGCTTTTCTGTCAAGGGGTTCTGGCAAGAGTGGAGGCCGTCTGAACGCCACTGGGCATGGCGCCCCTGCATGTCAGCCCTGGCTAAAGTTCCGGCGCATCATGCCGACAAGTTCCTACAAGGGGATGGCAAGGGTTTCTATCGTCAGGTATTGTGATGAAGATCCGGCTGAAATACTTTCTGTTTCTCATGATCGTGGTGGTGTCGCTCTTTCGCAGTGATCTGCTGGGCGCCCGTTACAGTGACCAGGGGATGGAACTGGTCAAGTTCATGACGCTGAAGAACAGCTACTGCACAACCCAGATTTTTCACGAGTACAATAAGTACGACGAGATCAACAAGTACCTGAAATTCGCTTTTCACCTCTATCCCCGCTTTATTGAACAGCAGGCGGGACTGCGACTGAAAGAGGAGGTGTTTTACGGCCGGGATAGAAATCTGGATATACACGTCATCTCCGACCAGACGCTGAACAGCCGTCTCATCGGCCGGTTCGGCATTCTCCTGCCCGTGGAAGGTCTTTACGATCCCAGCACCAGAACGATCTACATATCCAAGGATTTCGATCTCAAGACAATCGTACATGAGTACTTTCACTTCCTCCGGGATATTTCTGGTATCGCCCTGGCCCATGAAAGGGAAGAAGAACTGGCCGATCAATTTGCCGATGCCATCGTCGACGCCATGGGGGTGGAACAGATACTCCTCGGTTCGAGAACCTGCAGCACCCGCTGAACCCTGCCGCTCCCGGTATTCCCGGCTTCATCCTTGCATCTCCTGTCAAACCGCATTCCCCGCACTTTCTTTACGGCGCGGACCTGCTGTGGAAGATGAGCTTTGCGCTAGCCCAAAGATTGCATGAATAAATCTATTACGAGGCCGGATAAGCTGCCGTATGCGGCGTTGCAGCAGATAAGGGTGCCAGGCAGGCCTGCCTGGCACCCGTTGCCTACGGCGCTTCTACGACCTCTCATGACGATCACTCATGCAATATTTGGGCTAGGCAATCGCCTGACCTTTATGTATACTGTTTCCTCGGAGGATACGACCCTATGGCGACGGTGTTACGGGTACACCCGGAAAATCCCCAGGGGCGGCATATAGAGCGCGCGGCCGAGGTGATGCGCGGCGGCGGGGTGATTGTCTATCCCACAGATACGGTTTACGGACTGGGATGTGATATCATGAATGCCCAGGCGGTGAACCGCATCATCCGGATTAAAGGACGGGATCCCAAGAAACCCCTTTCCTTTATCTGCGCCGATTTGACCCACATCAGTCGTTACGCGATGGTATCCAATTTCGCCTATCGGATTCTCAAGCGGTTTCTCCCGGGCCCCTACACCTTTGTCCTTCCTGCAAGCCGGGAGGTACCAAAGCTGCTGCGGAGCAAGAGCAAGACGGTGGGGATCCGGATCCCCGATCATCCGGTGCCCCAGTCACTGGTGAAGGAAATGGGAAACCCCATTCTCAGTACCAGTGCAAACCGAAGTAACGAAGAGGTGATCACCGATCCTGACGAACTGCGGGTGAGCCTGGGCAAGGAAGTGGATATCATTATAGACAGCGGGATCCTTCCGGTTCTTCCCTCAAGTGTCATTTCGCTGGTAGACGATGAACCAGTCATCTTGAGAGAAGGAGCCGGGGATCTTCAGCTCTTTCGATAAAGGGGAGCAGGGGGGATGAAGAGAAGAATCGTTATTCAGGCGGGAAGAGTGGAAGTAAAGGCGGAACTGGGTGACACGTCAGCTTCCGACAAGATCTATGCCGCTCTCCCCATTGAGGGGCGTGCCCGCACCTGGGGAGAGGAGATCTACTTCGAAATACCTGTGGCCGCCTCCCTCGATGAGTCGGCCCGGGAGGTGGTGGATCCGGGAGACCTGGGTTACTGGCCCACAGGCCGGGCGTTCTGCATTTTCTTCGGGCCGACGCCGGCGAGTCGGGGGTCGGAGATCCGGCCGGCCAGTGCCGTCTCCATTGTAGGTAAAGTCCAGGGTGATCTGTCGCCCCTTAAAACCGTGAACGACGGTGACCGGGTTCGACTTTTTGTGGAGGGATGAACAACCGTGGCCGATTTGCCCATCTGTGATATCATCCAAAGGTATCGTACCGCAGCCATCGTCGCTCTCTCCCCCAAGCCGGAGCGGGAGAGCCATCAGGTCGCCCGCTTCCTCCAGAGACAGGGTTACTCCATTATTCCGGTCAACCCCGGGCAAAAGGAGATCCTCGGTGAGAGATGCTATCCTTCATTGAACCATATCTCCCAGCCCGTGGAGATGGTCAACGTCTTTCGGCGGTCCGATGCCGTACCGCCCATCGCCGAAGAAGCGATTCAGATCGGCGCCAGGGTTTTCTGGATGCAGCTCGGTATCCGCAACGATGGTGCCGCCGAAAAACTCCGGACCGCAGGCATGACGGTGGTCATGGATCGATGTATCAAGATAGACTATTTGCAATGCCACTCGGACCTGCACCCGGAGGATAGGACCAATGATTCACTTTAGGCGTCGGCTGATGCGCACCCTCTTTACTATATTTATTATGCTGATGATCCCTGACGTCTCGCAGGGCGCCGTGGAATTGACTGTTTCCAGTAGGCCGGAGAACGTTTACCCTGGGCAGGCGGTGCTGGTCCGCGTGGCAGCAGGGCAGGCCATGGAGAAGGTCACCGGTGATTTTGGGGGACAGGCGATCCGCTTCTTCCCGGAGTCCGCAGGGGGGGCCTGGTCCGGCCTCATCGGCCTCGATCTCAACCTCGCGGCGGGGGACCATGTTCTGGCTTACGAAATACAATTCCGCGACGGATCCCGGGCCGAGGGGAACTACCCCATTATGGTGGAGGCGAAAGCATTTCCCGAAGAACGGATCAAGGTCGCCAGGAAATACGTGGACCTTTCCCGGGAAGACCTGGAGCGGGTCCGCCGGGAGAAGCGTAAGCTGCGGGGAATCTATAAGGCTCAGAGCGATCTTGACGCCTGGCAGTCGGGGTTCACTGTGCCTTCCGCCGGCGAGTTGGGGAGTCCCTTCGGCCTGAGAAGATTCTTCAACGATCAGCCCCGGAGTCCCCACTCCGGTGCCGATCTGCGGGCAGGCTCGGGGGCGCCGGTGGTGGCGTCCAATGACGGCCGGGTGGTCTTTGCCGGCGATCTGTTTTTCAGCGGGAATACGGTCATCCTCGATCACGGCGGCGGACTCTATACCCTCTATGCCCACCTCAAAGACTTTACCGTGGAGACGGGAGATGATGCCGGGAAGAACCAGCTTATCGGACATGTCGGGGCCACCGGCCGGGTGACCGGGCCTCATCTTCACTGGTCGGCCAAACTCAACGGGGCCCGAATCGATCCCTTTTCCCTGGTGAATCTGGTCATGCCGGTTCAGGGTAACCGTGAGGCAGCGGCCACCGCTACAGGGCTCCCCGGGGATCCCAGAGATAGAGAAATGGGGCACCCTCCCAAGGCAGGTTCCGACCGGGATCAAAAAGATGAATCTCCGTGACCGGTGTTCCGGGGGCCCTGGAGTAGATGTTTTCCTTGTACGCCTGGGGGAGCCGGTAGATGACGACCCGCGCTTTCGCCAGCCCCGCCATGACCTTTGCTTCTTCGATGGCATCATCCAGATAGCCGATTTCATCAATCAGCCCGTTGGACAGGGCCTGATCCGCAGTGTAGATCCGTCCGTCGGCCAGAGCCACCACCTCATCTCGACTCAGACCGCTCCTGTTTTCGGCGACCCGGTCGACAAAGCGGTTGTACAGGGTGTCGATGGTCTCCTGGAGCAGTGCTGCCTCTCTCTCGGTGCCCGGCCGGAAGGGGGAACCCATGTCTTTATGGATACCTGACTTGACGGGGGTGTTTGCGATACCGAGCCGGCCCAGGAGTTCATGGAGGTCGAATTTCTGTATGATGACGCCGATGCTGCCGGTAATAGTAGTCGGCTGCGCCATGATCCGGTCGGCTGACACTGCGATATAGTAGCCGCCGGAGGCCGCCGTGTCGAGCATCATGGCCACGACCGGCATGCCCGTATCCGCTTTGAAACGGCGAATCTCCTCGGCAATGGTGTCGGAGGCGGTGACCGTACCCCCGGGACTGTTGATGCGAAGAACCAGGGCTTTGATCCGTGTGTCCCTGGCCGCCTTGCGGAGTTTTTCTTTCACGTCAATGAGGGTCGTCGCGGGCGGTGAATAGGGACGCCAGGGCGGCACGTTGCTGATAAATCCGGTAATGTCGAGAACGAGCACCTTGTGCCATCCGGTCCCCTGGACCACCGTCTCCTTGAGCTTGTCCCGGGCCGTCCGGTTGCCCAGGCTCACGGAGATACAGCCGGAAAGAGCGACAGCGATTAAGAGACACAAGGCCGCGACCCCTTTGAGAAAACGATTCATGTCACTCCTCTGACTATAAACCTTGACATTTTGGTTTATCATTTGATAGGATGACGGCGATTTTTATCATAGACGCAGATTCCCCCGGGGGAATCTGCGTCTATGA
>CAYUBU010000125.1:0-8179 GCA_964443105.1 uncultured Nitrospirota bacterium | reverse complement strand
GCGAGTAGGACGAAGACCAAGTCGCCGCTCCAGTGGCTCCAGTGCAAGTTGGTGTGGTCGACATACACACCCGCAACCATCTCCATTCCCAGTGCGCCGCCCACGAAGAGGATGGCCGCCACGATGAACCGCTTGCGAGTCATCGCGGGGAGCGCGATCAGGAACTTCAAGTACGCGATGCCGAGGACCAGGAACAGCAAGAGGTAGGGCACCACCCAAGGGATCGCGAACGCGCCGGAGGTCTCCCCGACCCCGAAGTGCTTAAGCCAAGCGCCTGTGCCCTCGTGCAACTGCAGGTGCTCATCGGCCGAGAGGAACGCAAACAAGGCGGCCAGCCCGAACCACGGGAGCGCGGCTCGACGGTTCTGGGCCTCGCCCTGGACGAGCGCCCCCACGGCCGCGAGCGCGATTGCGCAGGCGAAAAGTTGAGCGATGGAGTACCAAGTGGCGAAGCTGTTCTCTTCGCCAATGTTGAGCCGCGGACCTAGCCCGCCCAGCCAGCCGTGGCCCATGACGAAGTGCATGAACAGCCAGCCCAGATGGAGTAGGATCAGCGCGGCGACGATGATGCCGGCGATCCGTCCGATCCTCTGGGCTGACAGCCTGAACTCCACTGCGATGTACCTCGGACTGATCTGATTGGGCGCCCGCGACGCCGACGCGGCTCTCTCGTGAGTGCGGCCAATCTGTGCAAACTTTGCGTGAATTGCAATTGATGCACTTGACTTCAGTGGCGTTGAGGCTCAGCGCAGTGCGTCGAGCACGTCGAACCGCGCGAGATACTTACGGACGCGGACCGCGTCGTTGACAAACGTCCGACGACGGCGTGATGCAGCGAACAGCACCCGTCCCGCCGCACTGAGGCTCTTGGACCGCCGGACCACCTCGGCCAAGTGATAGGAATTTTCTTTCAGCAGGATATCAGTAAAATACCTTATAAGTTGCTAAAAGTCAAGACGAGCAGCTGATTTAACTCATTATTACGCCAATTTATTTCCTTTTTCTGTTATTACCTGTATGGGAAATCGGAAAAATCATTAAATAAGTGGAGAACAGGCAAAAACTCAGGGGAAAAAGGGCACAGTTGTAGATGCTCAGTAATTTTGGAGAATATTTATTGACGTTTGATTACTAATTCCCTATCCACCCCCTCCCTCCGCCCCCATGGCATGAATCTCTCCTGAGTGTGAGAGCGGTATTTATTAATCGAACCCTACCCCCTTCTTATTTAGGGTCCCCCCTCCGGTGTCTTTTCCCCGTATGGGTCCCCTTTTTTAGTTTTCGAAAATAGCCGCTTTGCCTATTGACAAATAAAGAATTATAGTATCTAATTACAGTTTATAATATAAGAAGATATATAATGGAGAAACAAGTGCTATCCAAGAAAGAGACAGCGGAGTTCCTGGGGATCAGTCTCCCCACATTAAATGTCTGGATGAAGAAGAAAAATATTCCCTATCACAAGATTGAGAGGAGAGTTTTCTTTATCAGGGAAGAAGTCTTAGACTGGGTCAAGTCTCACTAACATAAGACGACCGCCCAAGGAGCAGCGAACTCCAAGGACGGTCTAACATCCTCATTGAACAAGGCAATGAAGATGCTCCACGCATACTATCAATCCCACACAGTAACGACAATCGAAATGTGCCCTCACTCACAAGAGGCAGGTGGCCATCTGTGTCTTCACACAAAGGAGGTTTAACATGGCAAAGATCACTAAACACGCAATCGATAATCTGCCCATCGGTAAAGAGATCTGGGAAGACGGTATTATGTACCGCAAAGGCAAGAGGGGCGGAGTTTGGTATATCGCCTATTACATCGGCACACACCAGAAGAAGGAACGCGTAGGCAAAGACGGCGAAGTCACGAAGAGAGACGCACAGAAGGCCCTCAAGGCCCGCCAGGGTGAACTCCTGCAAGGACGCTTTGATATTGCCAAGACAGAAAAGCCTGTTCTGTTCCGGGACTTCTTCAAAGACTATATCAAACATGCTATGTCGCATAAGAAGGATTGGCGCAAGGACGAGTCGAGGGGAGAGAAACATCTTATCCCTGCATTTGGTGGAAATCCTCTCAACGATATAACTCCTTGGAGAATTGAGAAGTACAAATCCAAACGATTGAGTGAAGGGGTTGTCCGATCGACGGTCAACAGAGAGCTTGCCTTGCTGAAGACTATATTCTCAAAGGCAGTAGTCTGGGGAAAGGCAAAAGAAAACCCGGTGAAAAAGGTTAAGCTCTATCGAGAAAACAATCGGAGAGAACGGTTTTTTACCGAAGAAGAAGCCCACAAGCTCATTGAAGCAAGTGAAGGTCCGGTCAAATACTTCATCATTATCGGCTTGAATACCGGAATGAGGCGAAGCGAGAGACTAGGCCTCAAATGGACTGAGGTCAGTTTTGATCAGGGTATCATAAGTCTGAAGAATGATAAGAGCGGTCTAGGTCGGAAAGTACCTATCAATTCATTTCTTAAGGAGACACTAAAATCCATTCCCAGGATAGATGAGACATATGTCTTTCCCTCTACGAAACCTGGAAAGCCGATGAAGGACCTTAGATTCTCATTCGACAAGGCAGTGAAGAAATCAGAGATCAAGGACGCCTGTGCGGTCACTCCCCATACGTTACGGCATACCTATGCGTCCTGGTTGGCTATGAAAGGGGTTGATCTCTTCACCATTCAATCTCTGATGGGTCACAAGACCATCATCATGACTCAGCGCTATTCTCACCTTTGCCCGGACCACAAAAGGCGTGCCTCAGAGCAAATATCCGAGGTGTTCTTGAACAATACAACTCCTGAGCAACTCCAACATGAGAATTCAGAGAAGATCAAGGATTTTCCTGTTCCGGTAAGTGCTTGATTTATCTTGGTGCCCGGGGCCGGAATCGAACCGGCACGGAGCAAGCTCCAAGGGATTTTAAGTCGAATACATCCCGTTTTTCAGAATCCTACAACCCTCTGATTTAATGGGATTTCTCTTTCTTTACTGAAACTTACTCCGATTTCCCAAGTTGGCTGGAGTTGGCCTGAGTTGGCTGGAAGTGAGTCTTGGCGGTTACAAAATGGTTACAGCAAATCTGAATGTGGACATGCAGTAAATGGGCTCCCTCTGGGCCTCCTCTGATATGGGGACGGGGTTCACCAGGATAGGCCGAAGAGGTGGACCAGACAGTAGTAAATCCCCACGAGGATGAAGATGCCCGCGGTAATCCTTCGGGCCCATTTCTCAAGAACTGCGAGTTTGTTGTAGACGTGGCCCACGGACCTGGCCCCCCAGGCAATGAGCACCGCGAAGATGAGCACAGGCACGGCGGTTCCAATGCCATAGAGCAAAGGGAGCATCACGCCTGACTCATATCGAAGGGCTGCGGGAATCAAACTCCCGAAAAAGAGGGCCGCCGAGACCGGACAAAACGAAAGGGCAAAGACCACGCCGAGGGGTACAGCCCCCCATATTCCAAGGGAGCGGACGCGCCCATGCATTTGAGCGCCCGCGCCCACCTTCGGCAGAGTAAAGCGGATGAGTTCCAGGAGCACAAGCCCCACGAACACAAGGACGGGGCCCAGGAGTTGATTCATGTACTTTTGCAGGAAGTGGGAGATGTAGGGGGCCGAAACAAGACTTGATACAAGGAGCAGGCCTAGTGTGACATAGGTCAGCGCCCTGCCCAGCGTATAGAGAGCCCCGGTCAGGAAGACCTTTCCGGGGTTGCCCACCCCACGGGCCACAAAGGAAACGGCCGTGATATTGGTTGCAAGAGGGCAGGGACTGATCGAAGTCAATATCCCCAACCAGAGGGCCGATGCCGCGCCTAGGACAAGGCCGCTCATTGATCACGGCCCTCCAGGAAGGCCCGGGTCTCCTCCTGCACGTACTCCAGAAAGGCCCCCTTGTTTCGCGCCAGTTCCCAGATACGAGGAAGATTCTTCCATCTCTCCTGGGTGCCTTTGGCCCTCTCTTCCAAGACCAGTGAACGGGTCACGAGTTGAAAATCCTGGACGAAATGTTCGTTCGCGGGCTTGTCTGTATTCACGACCTCCCATTGAAGGCGGCCGTCCTTGATCTCCTCTGCAAACCCGCTCTGGATGGCTTCCTCGGCATAGGCTTCAATAGTCCTGCAGGTTCTGCAGCGCCGATTGCCATGAAAATAGTAGGCGATCACTTCGCTCTCTCCAGGTTCTTTTTTGTAAACGCTGGAAGCCTGCCCATTGGCCTCTTCCCTATTTACAGATTGCAAGGTTTGGGAAGCACCCTCCTTGACGGCCTTAGGCCCCGCAGCCGACACCTGTACAATAGTTAAAACAAACAGTAAGAGAAAAAGTTTAGCAACCGTAAAGGAGGGCTTTTTGGATACAGTGCTCATGGTTTACCTCCTTAATTTGAACGAGCCGATTGCACCGCCTCGCGAACCCAGTTCAGGACATCCGACTTGGAGGGGATCTTGCCGGAGTTGACCAGCTTCTCGTTGACCACCAAGCCCGGTGTCATGAGCAGGCCGTAGTCGGCAAAGCGGTTGATATCCGTGATCTTCTCCACCTCCGCTTCAATGTTGTTTTCGGAAACCACCTCTCTGCAGAGCTTCTCAAGCTTCTGACAATTGGGACAGCCCGGTCCTAAAACTTTGATGTCAATCATCTCGACCTCCTATGGTTTGATACGCAATTCATGAAACTCCTTTCAGAATCTTTTTCATAAAAACCGGTTCTTTGTTTCATCGTGTCAGCCCTGTTATAGAACGCCGTAAATCAGTCCGCTCACCGTGGCCATGACCACTACGAGCGAGACAAAAACCAGGGTTTTCTGCGTGCCGATCACGCTTTGGATCACCAGCATGTTGGGCAGGCTCAAGGCCGGGCCCGCCAGCAGCAGGGCCAGGGCGGGGCCTTTTCCCATGCCGCTCGCAATCAGCCCCTGGAGAATCGGGACTTCCGTCAGGGTGGCGAAATACATGAAGGCCCCTACCACCGAGGCAAAGAGATTGGCTGAAAAGGAGTTGCCGCCGACCAGGGATGCAATCCAGCGGCTGGGAATGATCCCCCCTTGCCCCTCGGGAGCGCCCAACAAAAATCCGGCTACCAGGACACCCGCGCCCAAAAGAGGCATGATCTGTTTGGTGAATCCCCAGGAGGACCCCATCCACTCCCGGGCCTGGTCCGTGCCCAGGGAGAGGAGCACCCCCAGGCCGATCACGGCCGCGGCAAAAGGGATGCGCGGGTCCTCTGGAAAGAGAACCGCAAAGACTGCCGTGAAGAGGACCGCCGTCACGACCCAGGTTTTCTTGATCTTGAGCACGAGAGTGAGGGACATGGCAAAAACAAGGCCGGCCCCGACCGTAATCCACCATTTGTAGATGTAAATGAATGACCAGATCCCGCTTGCCCTGTCGGGCCGCCCCCAATTGGCAAAGACCAGAATGGCGATCAAGGCGGCCAACTGGAGAGCCGTGTATGCAAGGGTCTGCTGTTTCTCATTCTCCGGGATCATGAACTGGGCCGAAGCCCGTGCGGCCTCTTCCTTGTGATAAATCAGTTGCATAACCAGTCCGATCATGACACTGAAACTCACGGCTCCCACGACCCGGGCCACCCCGAGCTCAAGGCCGAGGATCCGGGCCGTGAGAATAATGGCCAGGACGTTGATGGCAGGTCCTGAATAGAGAAAAGCTATGGCAGGCCCCAATCCCGCGCCGCGTTTGTGAATTCCGGAGAATAGGGGAAGGACCGTGCAGGAGCAGACGGCAAGGATGGTCCCCGAGACCGAGGCCACCAGATAAGCCAGCCACTTTTTAGCACCCGCCCCGAAGTACTTGATTACCGCGGCCTGGCTTACAAAGACCGCAATGGCCCCGGCAATGAAAAAGGCCGGAACCAGGCAGAAGAGCACATGCTCCCGGGCGTACCACTTAACCAGGACGAGGGCCTCATGCACGGCCGAGTCGAATCTTGCCCCACCCACAGGCAGGTAGTAGACAAGGAGGAAAAAGCCGAGGATCCCGAGAAAGGGTTTATATTCTTCCTTCCAGTTCATGAACCACCGCAATCCTATATTTGCTTAAATGACGAATTGACTAAAACAAAAAAATTATGTCCCGCAGATAGCCACTCGATCCACACCCTTCACTTTTTCTCTGTCTCGCAGGATGATTACATCATCGGGGAGCCACTGCTTGAGAAGAGGGAGCAGTTTCATGCAATAGAGGTTCGTGGTGGAGCGGTTGAGGGAATAGTCGACCCACCTGCCTTTCTTGTGATCGATGATTAGATCCGCGCTCCTTAGGATGGAAAGATGCTTGGAGACCGTAGAGGGCGCAAGCTGCAATACCTCGGTGATTTCACACACGCAAAGCTCACGCACCTCAAGCATCTTGATGATCCGAATCCGGTTCGGGTCGGAAAGGGCCTTAAAGATCTCCACCAGGTCTCGCATGGTATGCTCCTCTATATTTCGTTATTTGGCGAAGTATAATATACCCCGTTCTCATCGGCTTGTCAATTTTATCTTCATATGCCGCAATTTGGGTCATCCGCAAGGTGCTCTTGAAGCTAAACCTTTGGCCTCTTTTTGACGGGGTCAGGGCAGGGGGAAACGAGTGGCGTCTATATTGAGCCGGATATCAGGGGTTCACGGGCTGCCGGTACAGACCGTCGTGGATAACGGTCCTGAGTTTGTGAGCAACGCGCTGGACGCTTGGGCCTATGAACGAGGGATCAGGCTACAGTTTATCTGTTCCACGATTTCAGAAGGACTGCCGTAAGGAATATGGTGAGAGCAGGGGTGTACGTCAGGGGACTTCTTGATTCCTACAGACACTGAGCCGACACAAATGGAAGAAGTTGAGGAAAGCGGCTATCTGCAAGAAGCTGCAACTGCTTGATTTTAAATGGTGCCGGAGGCCGGAATCGAAAATGCATCAGCGAAGCGCACCGCTAGGTGAGCAAGCTGAGTTAAATGACTCATTCCTTTCATTTCGAAACACCGGGCAATCTATTGCCGGTGCTTCAACCGGCACGGGGTTGCCCCCGCGGGATTTTGAGTCGAATACAACCCGTTTTCCCGAATCATTCAACTCACTGAGTTAAGGGGATTTTTCTTTCTTTACTGAAACTTACACCGATTTCCCAAGTTGGCTGGAGTTGGCCTGAGTTGGCTGGAAGTGAGTCTTCGCGGTTACAAAATGGTTACAGTTGTGGAAACTACCATGTGAATTTAGGCCGCGGGAATCGAACCCGCGGCCAGGCCCTGTTCATAGGGCTTTGCGAGGGGGGTGATACACCGGTGATAACATCGGGGGGGGCCTTCCTATTCACTCGACGAAAATGGCATTCAAGCGGTACTTCTAAATCGAGACGGGGGATCTGAGGGAGATTTATAGGGATACGGTGGGGATAAAAGCTAGGCGGGGGCTGAACCCCAGAAAAAGAGGATGATGTGCCTGTAGTCAGGATAAGGGGCGCATTTCCGGAGACATGGAGCCTTGCCTGCCGCCGAGAGTCCTCATATAATCGGATGCGCTTCCAGCTTTGTAGGACAAACACCTACAGAAAAATCAGACGAACACCTACAGACAATCTCCCCAGGATGCGCTTTATTTGGGCATAATCCCCCGAAAAGCTAAACCGCTCGTAAGAACGGGACGGAAAGTGGCGGGTCTCTAAAATTACTGGAAGCCGGAGATGGCCGAGCTGCCGAAGGAGTTGCCTTTGGTGGGTTCGGCCTTTCTTGTTAGGCGTCAAAGGATGGATCTGATTTGAGGGTAAATTCTAATATGGTTGAGAAAGCAATTTCATGTCAATTCATTTAATTCAGCAATACCCTGGTCAATTCAGGATCAGGCATTTTCTTACGTACTCAAGGGGAGGCACGTCATGAGAACGAAGAAAAGATCCATCACTATTATACTTATCGCATTATTGTTCGTTGTAGTGCAGTTTGCCGTTGTACTTCCTGGGACTGCACTGGCCAATGATGAGGTTATCATCAATTTTGGGTCTGCCGGAACCTGGGTGCTCTATGACGGTACGGACTGGTCGAAACTGCACTCAGGAACTCCTGAAAGTGTTGTGTCAGGCGATCTCGATGGGAGCGGACAGGATGAAGCGATCATGGACTTCGGGGGCAGTGGTGTCTGGATCAGGATGAACGATAGTTCCTGGACGAAGCTCCATCCG
>CAYUBU010000124.1:0-4806 GCA_964443105.1 uncultured Nitrospirota bacterium | reverse complement strand
GTGAGCCGCAGGCCGGGGGAGTGACGACCGTGAGAGTGAACCTGCCGGACGAGGATACCTGCCCGCCCGGCACCCTGCGCGCCCTGCTCGAGGGTCTTCCCCCCGTTCGAGCATTGATCTTAGCTTTAGTCCCCGTTTTCGTGCTTCAGCGAGTGTGGTGGTAACACAGTTTCCCACTTTGTAATAACTTCTCTTGCCCTCTACAACGCCACAAACCGAAAAACTTTTGTGACCCTTCTTTGACACGTGAACGCCAAGGCCTTTGCAAGGACCCTCAAGGTCAGCAACCCGATAGGGATGTCCTTTGGCTTTCAGCGATTTGACTTTGTTTGCCGTTAACAAAATGCGACCTGAATACAATTTGTCTCAGGTAATATTATAACACATAACCTATTGATTATATAAGTTATATTGGACGTTTTTAGGCGATTTTGGACTTCGGATTGGATGGATAGTTAGTAGCGATCTTATCTTAGAATTCTTTGTGTTAAGCTCCCCCCACAGAACGACAGGAAATAACTGGAGCGTTCTGGCATGATAACGACCGGAAGGTTTAGATGATGAGGAATCCGGTCTCCTCCGGAACAACGTTATCCTGGCGACCTTGGACTGGCAGCAGAGGACAAGTGGACCGGGCAGCTGCTTACCGGCCAGTTAGGCAATTTCTTAGCTTCGCCAGGACGGCGGGTCGGTCCCAGAATCCGCTATGTTCCACCATCTCAACGGAATCCATCCGCAGGACATCCTTAATGGGAAAATTGCTGGCTCCATTATATTCATAGGCACCCTCGGTAGGGACTACTAAATCATTGGCGACACCTCCGAAAACAAGGTCCGTGAGATAATCACGGGTGTAACGGCTAAGGGCCGTTCCCGGACCGGGTTCATAATCGGCTGCGATGGCGTGATAAATGGCCTGGACCGTTGCCAGCTTGTTCAGCCGGCCCTGCAGGAAGGGGCCTTGCGGTTCCATCGATTGGAGACCATCCAGTCCTCCTATTACTCCGACCGCTATTTGTTTGAGAACTTCCAGCACGATATCCAGGGTGTCCGTAGCCGGATTGTCCGGAAAGAACTCAAGGCAGTTGGTCAATGTGTCCACGAATGACCCAAGGTGCTTGCGATTGGCCAGGGGCGTACCGGCGTTGGGGGTAGCCACCATGACCAGATTGACCACGGACAGCAGGCCCGAATCCAGGCCGGCCTCGGCGGGACATTCGCAAATGACCCGTCCTACCAGTCCGCCCCGAGAGTGGGCCACGATGTCCACTTCCAAGGGGCTTTTCGGCTGAATTGATTTCAAAGTGTCGGCCAGCCATTTGACGTTGTCGGTTGGCGAGACGGACAGAGTGGGATGGTCGAAGGCGAAGACGCGTCCTTGATAACGTGATTTCAGCTCCGAGACAAGATCTTCCGGCAACAGGGCAAAGGCCTTGTGGGTGCGGCTGGCCGTGCCGTGGATAAAGAGGAGGGCTTTTCCGCTGGAGAGTTTTCTGACGGCCTCGGAATCCATGTCTTCAACTTCCGGATTCCTGTAGTTATCGGCTGTGAAGCTGCGCAACCGGTGGACCATCCTGCTTTGCTCGTACCTGGACACGAAGTAATTGCCGGCCGCGCCAAGGGCCTTGTCGGCCAGGGCGAAGGCCAGCACCTTGAACAGCTTCTTTCCCACGGCACCGATCAGGCCGCGTTTTTCGGTGGACGGTTTTCCGACCTTGTGGGCCGGAATTCGGTAGGTATTGCGCAGGGTTCTCCGCTTGCTGTCCCCGATGGAAGCAGCCTCCTCCGGAAAATGCCAAGTCAGCAATCCATCCTCGTCACAGGCCAGCAGGACTTGGCCGAAAGAATCTGTGACCCCGGGAACGGTCAGGGTGATTTCGGGTTCGCGTGGCTCCTTGGAACGGCCTTCCTTCCGCTTGACCGTGTGGACGCGGGGTTCGGAGATCTCGACCGTCACCTGTTCCCTATAGCCGCATCGTTCAAGGGCATCGAGAAGCCGTTCTTTGGTGTCCTCAGCGCCCCGCATGCCGGCGCTTCCACGCTTGTGCACCCTGACCTTTCCAGAAAATCCCACGGCTGATATTTCTACATTCGAAGTGGAGACCTTCTTTCCGTTCGGTTTTAGTTGTTCGCGCATCAGTACATCTCCACTCAGGGATTATCTCGTTCCAGAATGAACCTGGGGTGACCAAAGAATTGGTAGGCCAGGTTGGTGGATCCGGCCAATGATGGCTCACCTTGATTCGAATTCTTCTCGGTAAAGCTGGCCCGTTGCTGGCGCAGTATTTCGGCCGGGGGCACACCTTTCCAGGAATTGGTATAAAATTCAAGGGCAAGCCGGTGCGCATCCTGGTCGTCGATGGACCACAGGGGGGCAACTACCGCGGAGGCACCGGCCGAGAGGAAAGCCTTTGTCATTCCGGCATAGTCACCCAGCATTTCCCTTCCCAAGCCAACCTGACAGGCGTTGAGGAAAACAAAGGGTGCCCGACCGAATTTCGAGAAATCACAACTACGAACGATATCTGAAGTCAGGAATTTATGATTGTCCGGACCCGATCCGTCCCGCGAAGGATCAATCAAAACCAACCCCTCCTCAGATCCGGACAAATCGAATTGTCCATGTAAAGCGAAATGGAGCAGGTCGACTGCGGGTGTTCCATCGAGACAGTCGAGGACGTCGTCCATGGTGGCATCTACTTTCCGGCCGCTATCCTTCCACGCTTCAAGCAGGTCCTTGGCTTCCTCCTCGGCTCCTTCCAGCTTATTCCAGTCCATCACCCGCTCGTAGGCTCCGGTAACCACCGCCTCCTTACGGATGCGCAAGTGCCGCGACGGCCGGGGCGAAGGGCGCCTGCCGCTTGGCAGGATCCAGCGTCCCAGGGCCACCTGTGCCCCCAGGAAGGGAGATTGACCGGAATCACCTTTCAGTAGTGGAGAATCCAATACGGCCAGTTCCCACGGAACGCACGGTTCGTCCGTTATGATCAGGACCGAAGCCGATTCTCCCTCCTTGATGGAAGCGATTTTCTGCAGAGCTTCGACAACAGTCTCGGGCAGCTTGTCGGCGATGTCCTTGCCGCGGCCCATGAGGGCCCGGAACAACTCCCGTTGCGAGATACTGGAATCCGCCCTTTCCCGGGTCACTTCGAGAAAGGTTTCCGGGTGGGTGCCCAGGTTGGAAGTCGGAGGTTCTTCGGACACCGGAATCCTGAAATGAGGCGAGCAGGCGGCAAAGGCGAGACGCCCGCTTCCCGCGTCGTCGCCGCGCTTGATGATGATGGTCAGGTCGGCCTCCTCCCTGGCCATGAAGTCTTCCAGGTCCATCCCGGCAAAGACCGGGGGCGGTTCGGTTGGATGCGCCTGGACCATGTCGGTAACGGCTTGGACACGGCGATTGGCGTAGCCGATGACAACCCCATTGAGCGCGTAGGAGACGCCGATGTCCCTCTGGTCAGGCAGGTTGGCACCGGTAATGGCGACCAGCTTTATCATCTTGCGGGGATAGAAATTATCCGGAGTCACTTTCAGCTGAAAGCTCCGAGTTCCTCCAACGACTACAAAGGAAGTGGGATCGAATATGATTTCAACGTCGAGAACGCAGCCCTTGGCGGGCAACTCCATGCTGCCTGTCCCTCCCAGCTGCTTGTCGCGGTATTCCCGCAGGCCGACCTCAACTTGGAACGGTGTCCCGATAAGGACCGTCGGATCACATTCCAGGTGCGGCCAGACTTTTCGCCTAACTGGCAGTTCGGCGGGTCCTCCATCGGTATCCCCAGCATCCAAAGAGAGCTCATCATCGGCGGTACCTGCGGTGGCTTTGGGCCGGTGCGGCTTAGAACGCTTTTCTGCCGCCATTTTCTTTCGAGTTCCCGGGGCTGAAACTACCTTGCCCGGAGCTGGAGCTACCGGCCCCAGTCCTTCCATCTTGTTCAGGTGCGAATTAAGAACCCACTCCAGGTCTGCGGAGCTTAATTCGGAGGTGGAACAGTAAGCAGTGCTCCAACCATATGTCATCAGACGCTGGATACTGTTCTGGATCATGGCGTTGTTCACGGTGATTCTGACACTTTCCTCAATACGCGTGGCAATGGTCTCCCCGAGTAACTGGCGAATGCCCTTGTTGGTAGCCTCGAAACTCTGCGCGAGGAGCGGCCTTCCGTACCGTTTCTGGCAGATTTCCGAGACTGTCTGTAACAGGAACATCGAGCCATAGGCATCGTCCATTAATCCTGCCAGACCATGCTGATCCGGAATCAGGTCGTCGGGCTCGGACCAGTAACTTTTGAGTTCCCCGAGCAGTTGATCCATTTCAGTCTGGAGGCCCAGTTGTTGGCCGGCCGACTCACCTTGCTCAAGAAAAGTGGGCACGGCTTGTACGTATTGCGCGGCGAAACCGACAATTTCCCGAATGGCCTCGCTGGTCAGCTTAATTCCCTGCTGAATCGATGTTTCTTGGATAGTCCGGGCCATTCGGCCGTGTTTTTCCTCGTCGGCCAAAGCGGAGCTGATCATTTTCCTGATCTGATGGGTATCCATAATGCGTTTGTTAACGGAAGTCTCCGGTCAGGCTGAATGCGGCCCACATTCTCATTGAAGCTTGGGAATAATCTCCCTTCAGCAGCTCCAGCATGGTTTCACGGAATGCACTTGCCCGTGATTGTTTCTGAATAATCCACTTCTCATAAAATTTGGTGAAGAAGTGGGCCGAGCAGGAGGCCCGGACACTCCAATGGGTAGAGATGAGGCTGGCAGCCCCCGCCTGGATGAAGGCCCAGTCCAGTCCCAGGGTGTCTCCGCCAATCC
>CAYUBU010000123.1:0-6738 GCA_964443105.1 uncultured Nitrospirota bacterium | reverse complement strand
GGGTGATAGACACCCCGTTCGTAAGGAAGTCTTGGATTGGCCAGAGTAGGGACCACGATAATGAAGCGCTCGAGCCACATACCGATGGTAATCGCCACGGAAGAGATGACCATCCCTGTCATGGTACGCATCTTGCGGTTGCTCAAGAATATTGCCGGAATAACCATACAGCAGACCACCATACCCCAGAACTCAAACTTATAGGGGCCGTTGAACTTGGCCCAGAAGACCTGCATATGGGTGGGTTCGGCCCCGTAGAAGGTCGTGAGGTATTCGGAGAAGGTAAAATAGCTCCACAGCAGGGTCATCACGAAGAGAAGCAGACCGAGGTTCTGGAAATGGATATCTTTGAGATAGTCCTGGAGATGGTAGACCCAGCGGATCAGCGCCATGGCGATGATCAGTGCGGCGATTCCGGAATAGATGGCGCCAACGACAAAATAGGGGCCGAAGATGGCCGAATGCCACATGGGCTGAACGGTCATGGCAAAGACAAAGGAGACCACCGTGTGCACAGAGACGGCCACGGGAATTACCAGAATGGCCATGACTGCGATGACCAGTTCCAGCCGTTTCCACTGGCGCGGAGTTCCTTGCCAGCCCAGTGCCAGGACCGAATAGAACCATCGTCTCTTGTTGACCCGGTCCCGCATCAGAGCGATGTCCGGGATGAGCGGAAGATAGAGGTAAATGGTGCTGGCCGTGAGATACGCGGTAATGCTGGTCACATCCCAGAGGAGAGGGGACTCAAATCGCCCGTTCTTGATAATATTCATGATGCGATCCGGTCTGCCCAGATCCATCAGGATGCTGGCCACTCCGAAGAAAATGACCATCACCGTGATGACCTCCGCGGAACGGGTGATGGCCCTTCGCCATTCGGCTTGGGCGATTCGCAATATGGCAGAAATGAGGGTTCCCGCATGGCTGATGCCGATGAAAAAGACAAAATTGGTGATATAGAAGCCCCAGTAAACGGGCCGGTTGAGTCCCGTCACCCCGAGACCTCTGCTAAACTGGTAATAATAGGCGAAGAAGCCCCACGCCACGATCAGCGATAGAATCACGACGGTGATATAGAAGTTGCGGTCTGTTTCTCTCACCGGTCTCAGAAGGACCTCTTCGTCCTGTTCGAAGGCCTTTTTCAATTCCATGTCACTCTCCCTCATTCAGGTAAATCACTTTAGGATGGGTGCCGAGGTCATGCAAAAGCCGAAAGGCTCTTTTGCTCCGGGCCAGGATCGAAACAGTTGACTTGGGATTGTCCAGGTCTCCAAAATACATGGCTTCACTGGGACAGGTTTGCACGCAGGCTGGGATGTAGTCGTTCGGTCCGAGTTCCCGTCCCTCATAGCGCGCGAGATCCCGGGCCTTCTGTAAACGGTGGTGGCAGAAGGTGCATTTCTCCACGACGCCGTTGTAGCGTACCGTGACATCGGGATTGTGTTGCCGTTCCATCCCATCGGGCCACGAAGGTTTGAACCAATTGAAGTACTTGACCGTGTAAGGGCACGCCGCTGTGCAGTAGCGACATCCGATGCACCGTGCGTTAATCTGGCCCACAATCCCTTCTGTCCCGATCTGCGTGGCACCAACAGGACAGACCTTGATGCATGGCGGATGTTCGCAATGCATGCAGGGTCGGGGCAGAAGCCGCATCCGGAGGTGAGGGTACTCCTCTTCTATGAAAGGGATCATTTCCATCCAATGAATGTTCCGTCCCGCCGCCGCGTTTTCGGGGTCCGAATTGGGGATGTTGTTTTCAGCCTGACATGCCACCACGCATGCCTGGCAGGCCGTACATTTGTCCAGGTCAATCACCATGCCCCACTTAGCCATGATTGCAACTCCTTGTTTTGGTCAAGGGACGTTAGATCCCTGTCTTCGTCAGTCTCGCCCGGGTTCTCTGAAAGCGAGTACGGCCGCTTATCAACTCCTTTTCCGTATGGAGAAGGTCGGATACAGATGTGCCTATGCCGCCGGTCCACCTGCCCCCGGAGACATGACCGAGTCCGACGGGCAGGTTGATGACACCGGGTATGGCACCGGCGTAAAGGCGGACGCGGGCCTTTATCTTGCCTGCCGGCGATTCCACCCAAACCCATTCTTTGTCGTGCACGTGCATTTTGTGTGCAGTCTCGGGATTCATTTCAACCCAGGTATGCCAGTTTTCGTAGACATGAAACCCGGTGATGTCCTGGAGCCAGGGCTGATTGGTGTGGGAAAGGCCGCTCAAAACCGGAATGACGTAAGGATTAATTTCCAGGTTGTAAAGCGACTGACCTCCTTCCGCGATGCTCCATGTCCCGTGGGGCAGGCAGAAGGCGTCATCCTTGTCGAGGCCCAGTTCCTTGCCCGGGGGCTGGACCGCCAAGTCCCTGGCCATCCCCTGGAGATTGTCGAGGTAGTTCTTTGCCGCAAGTGAATAGAACTCAAAGCGCTCTGAAGGTGTGCTGAGCGCCCGCTTCCATTCCCAGGGATAATAGACCGGATCCCACCAGCCGCCCCGCTCCAGCAGATCGGCAAAGAACTTGCCGACTTTTTCCTTTCTCACGGCTTGCCAGCCGCTTTGCTCGAGAAACTTGGTCCAGAGTTCCTCCAGGGGTGCGCCGAAAGGTTCGCCCCGACTTGAGGCATGGAGATTCTCAGCTGCCCCCTGTACGAGTGCCTCTATCGAATACGCGGGGAAGGCAGATTTCAAAGGATCGCCCATAGCCTGTGTCAGCAGGAGAAAAACTTCCGACGTGTCCCGGGTATCGAGAATGGGGGGAATCACAGGCCGGGCCATGTTGACCACAGGATTTCCTTTGAGGGCATAGCTTGTTTCGAGCTGCCATTTCTCAAAATAGGTGGAATCGGGCAAAATGAGATCGGCATAGCGGCTGGTGTCGTCCATGAAAGAGGAGAAGCTGACAATCGTGGGGACCTGCTTCAGGGCCGAGAGCAGCTTCTCAGGTTCAGAGGTCGTATAGAGCGGATTCGCGCCGTTTAAGAGTACCATCTCCAGCGGATAGGGGCGCTTTCCCTGAATCCGGTCCGCCAGGGATGCTGGAACGTCGTCGGCCAATGCATACTCATGGGCGCCGGCCCCGTCCAGCCTTTCCATGGACAGGCCATTGACGGCAATACCATCGGGCGTGTAAGGAGACAGTCCGATTTCCGGTAGCCTGGCTTGCGCCAGGACGCCGCCTTTTTCCTGGATATTGCCGACAAGAGCGTTCAAGGCGTGAATGGCCATGCGGTCGTGGATCCCGTGGCTGCCGATAGCAGGACTGTCGTTTCCGATGGCGATGGCCGGTCGTATACGCGCAAATTCACGGGCCACCGTGATGATTGTGTCACGGGGTACTCCGGTGGCTTCCACGACCTTTTCGAGAGGGTAGTCGCGAAGCACTACTGTCTTGAAGCCGGGGCGGAGCCGGCCCGTCTTGTCCCGCCAGTCGTCGAAGCCGAAGGTCCTTTGTTCAACGAAACTTTCATCGTAGCGTCTTTCGATGATCAAAACCGACGCGATGCCCATGGCGAGAATGCCTTCGGTTCCCGGATTAATGGGGACCCACTCATCCGCTTTGGATCCCGTGACCGAGAGTCTTGGCTCTATATGAACAAATTTCCCCCGCAGCTTATGACGTCCCCTGCGGAATTTCCCATAGGCCTGTTGGACCTGCACCGCGGACCAGTGGTCTTCGAGAAAGGCGCTGTTTAAAGAGAGAATAAAGCCGGCATCTTCGATGTCATAGGTCACGCCGGCGGCGCGCCCCTGCATCAGTTGAATCGCCGGCACCATCCCCGCGGATCGATCGGGCTCACAGCGAATGATATTGGGAGAGCCGTAGGCTTCCATGAAGCGTTCGGAAATTTGGCGCCTCAAACCTCCCCCCTGGGCACCGGTCAACAGAGCCAGGGCGTGGGGCGTTTCGGCCTGCCTCAGTGCCTCAAGTTTTTCCGCTACCATGGCCAGGGCTTCATCCCATGAGATTGACTTCCATCCGCCCTCTCCCCGGTCCCCGGTACGGGCCAGAGGCCCTTTGATACGGTCCGGGTCATAGAGCCACTGCAGGCCCGCTTGCCCGCGAGCGCAAAGGGTGCCGCGGTTTATGGGATGGAGGGGGTTGCCGTCTATCTTGACGGCCCGATCGCCGTAGACACGGACCAGTATCCCGCATCCACCCTGACACTGTTGGCAGACGGAGGGGATCCATTTTTCATCAGGAGGACGAAGCAGCCCTTCATCCAATCCGGCCGCCCAGGCCTCCGCCGGCCCCCTGGCCTGGAGGTTTGAAAAGAGGCCGTAACCACAGGCGAGGCTGAAGGTGGTAGTGCCGGTTAGAAGTTTGATAAAGTCCCTTCTTCGCATTCCCATTATTCCTCCATCATTTTCATCTATTTTCATCGGTGGCATGAAACACAATCTATGGAAGCCTGTAGCGCCCGATGGCAGGACATGCAGGCATTCATGGAAATCTTCATGGGGGCCTTGCTCGGCGGTTTTTCCCGCAGCGCCATGTCACCATGACACCTTTCGCATTCGAGACCGGCCACGGTGACGTGCCGGCGGTGAGAAAAGAAGACATGTTTGGGAACCTGGAAGAGCCTTTGCCAGGGAATCTCCTCATTCTTGCTATAGTAGGACCGGATCTTTTCCTCCTCAGGACTCTCTGTGACCGGTTCCGAATGGCATCCGATGCAGATCTCCATATCGGGTATGGTGGCCCTGATGCTTTCTTCCACCCCCACATGGCACATCACACATTCCAGTTCCAGTTCCTGGGTGTGCTTGTAGTGGTTGTAGGCAATCGGCTGTTCCACCGTCTCAGCCGGGATGGCCGGTACTAGAAGACTCCACAGGGTCGTGCAGAGGAAAGGAAAAAGATAAGCGCTTAGGGGATTTCTTTTCATGGCAGCCCTATATTTTGGTTGGCGTGGGAGTAGCGGTTCTTCCGCAATCTTAAAAAGCAATTGCCATGCCAACGGGGCAAGCAGGCGGGCGGGGTGACCGAGACAGGGATAAGCCTTTGAATGTTAGCCTTTTTCTTCAGTCGGGAGCGCTTTCATGTGGGACGGGCGGTCCATCGCTAGACCTGTCCAGATTCCGTACAGCAACTGAAGGAGAAACGAAGCCGTCAGCTGTAACCAATTGAAAATAAGCGAGAATACAGTTCTACCGCTTTTCTGGACACTGTCCGGATTCCGGACACCTGGAGCCCCGGTACGGGCCCCATGAAAGCCTTTGATAAACCATGTGTTTTTTCTTTCCCCACGTTAGGCCGCGGCGTGGCACGACTGTTGCATCTCGAGAGAGGGAAGATACTGGTCCCTTCAAAAGGGAGCGAACTGACGGTTATCTATATGAGAGGGAGGCAAAAATGCTGCACGGTGAGACCAAGAGCATCGCCTTGATCCAGATTGCCATGGTGTTTTTTTTCAATATTTTTATCCTCAGTTTCTTCGGCTGGTTCTTTTATCTGATCCGCTCGGCCAAACAGTTAAACGAGTCGGCGGGACCTGGAATGGGACTTGCCACGGTGGCGATCCCGATTGCGGGGATTCTATTGTGGGTGATCAATTACACCGCGTGCGGCCTGCTCAAGGAGGAAGTTTTAAGCCTGTTCCGAGGCCGGGACACCGTGGAAGAAGAGATAGAGTGTCCACCGGAAGAGTCTTCATAGGCGCTACAGCGTGGGGAAATGACCAGCCACCCCCGAGTTATAGTCGTCGATGACGAATTCAAGGTAGGATCGGAGCCAAGGGGGAAAAGGGCACCGACCTGGTTTCCATGATGGGCAGTTTTGCCTTTCAGAGACGATAATGTAGCCCTGTGCCGGCAATAAGGCTTCCAAGCAGCGCTGGAGCTGCTGCAACCGCGCAAAATACATCCAGGACTGTTGGGAACGTTTTTTTTCTTTTCTTTGCAGCTTAATTCTGCTATTCTTCCTCTGCTTCCGTCTCATCTTAATTTTTCCGGTGCCAACCGCAAGTCAAGCTGAAGCTGTCGAGAGAAATTTAGTGGAAGAGACGCTGGCTGGCGTTTTTGCTGGAATGCGGCGGGTTGGGTGCGGAAAAAATGGCCTTTCTCCGTGTCCGGCAACGACCCAATTCATGGGGGGTGAGGTTACCTAATCAAATGGACAGGAGGAAAACCGTATGAGCACGAAGATGACGATTATCGCGACAAAGGGGACACTGGACTGGGCCTATCCGCCGTTTATTCTGGCCTCCACAGCGGCATCACTGGACATCGATACAACCATTTTCTTTACTTTCTACGGACTGACACTCCTTAAGAAAGATATCTCAGCCAAGGTGAGTCCTCTGGGGAATCCGGCCATGCCGATGAAGATGCCCATGGGGCCGAAATGGTTTCGCAACATCTCCTGGAACATTCCCAATATCGTGCAGGCCAACATTCCGGGCTACGAGAATGTGGCGACCACCCTCATGAAGAAGACCATTGCCAACAACGGTGTGGCTTCCATCGCGGAACTCAGGAGCATCTGTCAGGATTCCGGAGTGAAAATGATGGCCTGTCAGATGACCGTGGAACTCTTCGACTTCAAGCAGAGCGACTTCATCGACGGGATTGAATTCGTCGGCGCTGCAAGCTATCTCGATGTGGCCAGCGACGCCCAGATCAACCTTGCGTTTTAACCGGCGGCCTCGACGGACCGGCCGGGCCCCAGGGCCCGCAAACAACCAGCAGATAAGATTCAGCCCTGAATCCCCGTAAAGATCAATGAT
>CAYUBU010000122.1:0-11432 GCA_964443105.1 uncultured Nitrospirota bacterium | reverse complement strand
TGTTGGCCACCACCAGGTCGGCCTTTATGGGCGGTGCCGCCTCAGGGAGAAAGCACGGGAAGGAGACATTGTTGAGCCGGGCATTGGCTAGACTGGTCTCCAGCGCCCGGGGATCGTTATCAATACCGACGGCTTCGGCGGCACCGAGCTTTAATGCCCCGATTGCCAGGATCCCCGAACCGCATCCGTAGTCCAGAACCATCTCACCGCCCCGGAGGTTTTTCTCCAGCCACTGCAGGCAGAGGCTGGTGGTGGGATGGGCCCCGGTGCCGAAGGCGAGACCGGGGTCGAGAAAGATGATCACCCCGTCGGGGTCGGGCGGACGGTGCCAGTTGGGGACCACCCAGAGTCGTGTACCGATCCTCATCGGTTCGAACTGTCGATGGCTTTCCCGAACCCAGTCCCGGTCGGCAACAGGCGCCACGGTGTATGGGGGAAGTTCGGGCCACTGAAGCAGGGCTGCAATTTCTTGAAGAAACGCCCGCCCGTCGGCCCCTTCCGGCAGCAGGAACGCGAGGGTGCCCCGATCAGGATGACCTGCGGCGCTGCCGGAACCATCCTCAACGATGGGTTTCCCCTGGGGATAATCAATGGCCGCGGAAAGCGCTCCGGCCCCAAGGGCCGCGTCGCTGATCCCATCGATGTCCTCGAAAGGGCACTCCATCTTCAGGGACAGCCAACCCATGTCATCTCTCCTGCTGATCGGCGAAGTCGTATTTTCCTCTTGCATCTGATGCTCAGCTGGTGGCGCTCGCGTACCATACCACAGCCCCTGCGCTTTACGCAAAATGGGGTCCATGTTATGGTGGAACTATAGCAAGACATCAGGCCAATAGGCCTTCTCTGCAACGGTCTGCCCCGCGTTCGATCTTCCTGATTTCAGAGAGATGGTGCTGCCGGGCTTTTCCGGGAGAGGTCAGGACCATGGCATACAAACTGGGCAAGATCCTTTGCGAAATGATGAGAAATGCCCGGATAGTGCGGAAGGACGACGGATTCACCGTGGAGCTCGATCTGGTTGCCCCCTTGATGATCCCGAAAGTCTGTGTGGTGCGGGCGCTGGTAGACCGGATGACGCCGGGGGAGCAGATCATTCTCAGGAGCAATGCCCTGGAAATGCCCTGGGAGATGCAGCACATGTGCAACCGCCTGGGACATGAACTGCTTGACGTGGAACGTGAGGGGAGCACCTATTTCTTTAAGCTGAGGGTGCGGGGAGAAGCAGACCGGCTCCCCAAGAAAGATCCCTTCCGTCTCGATCTGACGCCCCAGAGCGTGGTGGAGACCATCGACATTACGCCGAACCGGGAGCCCTGGCGGCTGAAGAAGACCCCCCGTCCACTGGGGGCCGGCCGTCCCGCCATCGGGAGCAAAAGAGATTGACTAAAACCGACCAATGACTGCATAACCGGTCTCCACATCCCTGCAGCACCCCTGCGCGCAAGACTGACAAGGCAGGTCATAAAAAGCGGCGCCCTGTTTGTATGCACCTGAAGCCGGCAGGACCTCCACAGGAAGAATGCGTCTGAAGTGCCCGCCGGGATATTGGGAAAAGAGCAGCGCCATGGGGGCGAGATGGACCGCCGGGGATCCCCCCAGACTCCATCTGTATGCAACCCGATTGTCTCTGCCTGGTTTCAGGAGCAGCGGGGAGCCAGACAGGCCTCCCTGGCACCCTTGTCCCGCTAATAGCCAAAGGATACAGTGCCGTTCTCCTGATGGAAAATCTGCACATCCACATCAAAGGCGGCCCGCAACAGATCTTCCGTAATGACGTCATGGGGATTCCCCGAAGCCATGAGTGTCCCCTCTTTCACCACATGGACCTGGTCGAACTGAAAGGCCAGATCGATATGGTGCAGGGCCATGACGATAGATATGCCCTGATCCCGCTTCAACGCCTGAAGCAGCCGAACCAGTTCGATCTGAAACTTGATGTCCAGGTTGGCCAACGGCTCATCGAGCAGCAGCACGCCGGCCCCCTGGAGCAGGGTCATGGCCAGGAAGGCCCGCCGGCGCTCACCGCCGCTGAGTTCACCGATGGGGGAATTTCCCTTGCCTGACAACCCCACGGTCGCGATGGCTTCTTCCGCCGTCATCTCGGGGAGAATATCGTAGGGGTAGAGTCCCATGCGAACCAGTTCGGTCACCGTGAAGGGAACCCGCACATCGAGCATCTGAGGCAGGTAACTGACCAGCTTGGCCCGATCTTTCTCTTTGTAGCGGTGAATCGCTTTTCCCCACAGGGTGACCGCTCCCGCGGCGGGACGCAGGGTCCCGGCGGCCAGCTTTAAAATGGTCGATTTTCCCGACCCGTTGGCCCCGATCAATCCGACGAATTCACCGGCCCCCACGGAGAGTGTCAGATCGGAAATCAGACGCTCCGGACCGTATGAGAAACGCACGTCACTGAGTTCGAGAATGCCCAAGAATCAACCTCCCGTCGATGCCTACTCTCCCAGAATATCCTTTTGCCTGAGAAGATAGAGAAAGAAAGGCGCGCCCAGGATGGCCGTGATAATGCCCGACGGCAGTTCCATGGGCGCGGCGATGGTCCGCCCCAGGGTATCGGCGGTGCAGAGCAGTGTGCCTCCGGCCACCACGGAGAGGGGGATCAGGATCCGATTGTCCGACCCCACCAGGAACCGGATGATGTGGGGCACCAGCAATCCGACGAAACCGACGATGCCACCCAGGGAGACCGACGCCGCCGTCATCAGACCCACGGCGCAGAAAAGAATCCACCGTTCCCGGTCCGGCGAAAAACCGAGGCTGTGGGCGATATCATCGCCCAGCATCAGCGCGTTCAGCCCCTTGGCCCGCCAGAGCGACAGGCAAAGCCCGACCAGAATCAGGGCAAACCCGTAGGGAATCAGCGACCAGTCGGCCATGGCCAGGTCGCCGAAGATCCAGAGGACGGCCCGCCGCATCCCTTCATCCGACGACAGGGACATCATGAGCATGAGCACCGCGGAAAAGAGAAACCCCAGCCCCACGCCTGCCAGGAGGAGCCGTTCCGGCCAGAGCCGTCCCCCCTTGAGCCCCAGGGCGCCCACGGCGATACCGGTGAGAATGGCGCCGATGAAGGCGAGCAGGGGGATGGTGAAAGAACCGAAGAGGCGGCTGCCCATGAGCAGGCCCGCCGCGGCCAGCAGTGCCGCGCCGGTGGATATGCCGAGGATGTAGGGATCGGCCAGGGGATTTCTGAGTATCCCCTGGAGCACCGCCCCCGACGCACCGAGGGCGCCGCCCATGAGGAGGGCGACCGCCACCCGGGGGAGGCGGATAGCAAAGACGATCTGCCGGGCCAGGGGGTCGGGATCAAAGGGGCTGAGCCACCTCGGCCCGATACAAAGAGAAAGCAGGGCAACCCCGGCGGCCACGGCAACAATGATGACGACGTTTCGCTTGACCATGCCCCTCCTAGTTTTGCTTCAGGAAACGGGATAGTTCCTCGATCCCCTCCACGACACGGGGACCGAGCCGGTAGAGGGCATCGCCGGTGAAATAGATTCGGTCTTCCCGAACTGCTTCGAGTCCCTCGAGCTTCTTCAGAAGTCCGGCGGAAATTTCCCTCATATTAGGGTGTCCCTTGCCGATGAGGATTACATGGGGCGAGCGGTGGAGAATTTCTTCCACCGAATACTTGGGATACTCGGTTTCCACATCGCCGGCCGCGTTGCGCCATCCCAGGAGCTGCAGGGCATCGTCAATAGCCGTTCCAGGCCCGGCCACGATCGCCGGCTCGGGCCAGACGATAAAGAGGGCCGTCTTTTGGGGAGCCTCACGGTGCGCCGCTCCCCGGAATTGTGCCACTGTCCCCTCAATCCGGGACGCCAGATCATCGGCCGCGGCCGTCACCCCCAGGACCGGACCAAGATCCCGGATCCCCGTCGGCAAATCCGAGATCTGGCGGGCGCGAAAGACGTGGGTGGCAATCCCGAGCGAGTGGAGCCGGACATCAAACTCGGGCCGGTTTCCGTCGGTGGTGAGGACCACCAGGTCGGGCCTGAGGGAAACCACCGCCTCCAGGGAGGGGTTCGACATCCCTCCGACCTTCGGCTTCTCTTTGGCGGCCGGCGGCATGTCGCAGTAGCTGGTCACCCCCACAATCTTCTCCTCCAACCCGAGGGCATAAAGAATCTCGGTCATGTTGGGGGCCAGGGAGATGATCCGCTCCGGGGGTGCGGCGAAGGCTTGGGTTACCAAAACCACCCCGAGCAAGTAAAACCATCCAATTATTCTCACCATCAATTCTTCTCAACCTCAGAATGTTGCCGAAAGACCAAAGAGAACGTTGATCTTGGGCGACGGATAAAAGGCTTCTTCCGGAGCGAAGGTGGTCGGACTAAAACCGATCACCCCGTATTCGGCGTAGTCATTTCCCGTCAGGTTGTTCACGTCGACAAAGGCCGTCAGGTGCTTCCAATCATACTTCAACTTGGCATTGACCACCACATAGTCGTCCTGGTCGTCGAAATCATTGGGGAAATCACTGACAAAGGGCCGTTCACCCACGTAAATCCCTGTCAGGGCCAGGGTCACCCCCCGTCCTAAATCCAGTGTGGCGCCCAGGGTCGCCTTGTGGTTGGGAACATCGGGGATTTCGCTCCCGTGAAAGGGACCGTCCTTGATCTCGGAGTCGACGTAGGTGTAGCTGCCGTTCACGGCAAGCCCCTTTACAGGTTGGGCCACAAAGGAAAGTTCCGCCCCCGCCCGCCGGGTCTTTCCTGCCATGTTTTCATTAGAAAACAAGACGGGGTTGAAGAAGATCTCCTTCTCCGTATCGAGCTGGAAGAGGTTGAAATGGGCATAGCCGTTCTCGGAGAAATAGTGGCGCAGTCCCACTTCGTAGCTCTTTGTCGTCTGCGGCTTCAGATTTTCATCCAGCGTATTCGGTCCAAAATTGAAGAATTCATCAAAAAGAGGATACCGAAAACCTTTCGAGCCACTGACATAAGCATAGGACTTCTGACCATAGCGGTAATTGAATCCGCCGGTAACCGCCGACTCCCGGGTAGTTGTGTCGGTGTCGGTGAGGGAATTGCGAGGCATCCCCAGGACGATTTCCTCTTTCCGAGACCTGAAATCGAAATCCGCTTTGTCACGACGGTATCCGCCGGAGAAAGTCAGACGATCGGTCAGCACCAATTCGTCGTGCACGTAATACCCCTGCTCCTCCTTCTTCAAGTCGGCATCGCCCAATGAGGGTTCGCCGAAGAAGATGGAATCATTCAAAATCTCCTCCTCGATATTCTCATAGTCGTAGCCGAGCGTCAGGGTGTTTCGAAGACCCCCCAATTGCAGTTTCACGAGGACCTGGGGCGACACGACCACCGTGTCTATCTCCGTATTCCCCGTGAATCTTCCCCAACTCCCGGAGGCGAAACTGTCGGATTCCCTGTTTCTATACGATCCGTCGATCTTGAAAAGATTGTCCCCGCCGAAATAGAATTCGGGGCCGCCCTGGACATAGTAGTCTTTCACCTCGGCGAAATCGTCGGGGTGGGTCGTATCGGTTCTGGAAAGCCCGTTCGCGAAATCGCTCCTGAACAGGGCACCGGGAAGGCTCGTATCATCCTTGTGATATCCGCTTTTCAGATACAACCGCGCCCGATCGTGCACGAGATAGGCAAGATTCAAACCGGCATCTTTGGCACGAAGGTCACTGTTGTCCCGATACCCATCGGATGTCAGCGTGCCTCCGGATAAAGCAAAAGTCAAAGGCCCCTCTCTCCCGCTCAGAGCGGTGTCGCTCTGATAGGTCTCATAACTGCCGACGCCCCCCGAGACGGCCGTTTGGAAACGGTCCCCTTCCTTGGTGATGATATTGATCACGCCGCCGGAGGCATTGTCTCCGTATAGCACGCTGCCGCTACCTCCACGGATAATTTCGATCCGTTCCACCCGCTGCAGAGGAATCTGCAACCAGTCCGTATCACTCAGATCCGCCTGATTCACCCGTCTTCCGTCCACCAGCACCAGTGTGTTGGAACCGGCCCGTTCCCCAAATCCCCGAATATCGACGGTAAAATTCCGGTTATTCCCTGTAAGGTCGGTGACCTTGAGACCCACTTCGCTTCGCAACAGATCGGGTATGTTCTGAGCCGTAGAATTGGCGATGGCTTGCTCGGTGATCACACTGACATTGGCCGGGACCTTTGAGACTTGGAGTTCATACCGGGTTGCCGTGACGACGATTTCACTCATCTCTTCCGCCCCTTGCACGGGGTCTGCGGCCTGGGCACCACCGGTGAGAGCGAGGAGGAGGAGCAGAGAGATGCCCGGGATCAATTTTCTATGGATTAGATAAAACTGGCGGATGAGGCAGAGAGACAGCAGGGCAAAATGAGGCATTTTTGTTCTCCTTTCGCGAGGAAATTGACAGCGGCAAAGTTTTCCGGCTTAGGGCCACCTACTCACCCACCTTCCCATCATGGTGTTACCCATGGCAGTGGTCTGTTGGGCTTTCGTTCCCATCACGGCTGCGGAACAGCGGAGGATTCGCACCTCACTTCCTTACGTCCACCGTTTCTTTATTTGATTTGATGGTCTATTTGTTGCGTTGTTCTTGAATCCCTTCCGGAATTAGACCGCCACCCCCTTTCCCATCCCGACACCGCCGCACACAACGGCGCCGTAAATACAACAAGATTGAAAAGATAAAAAACCCCGGATTTCCAAAGGAAATTCGGGGTTTCAGTCGCAAAAAATCGTTTCACCTCCTCAATCCTCGAAGTCCGGTGAAAATACGCTTCAGGCAGGTTTTCTGGCTTACGGCACTCCCGGATAAAAGGTATCCCGGGACGATCGCTGCGCCTTCCCATCTGCAGGCGGCAGACAGTGGACTCTGCAGCGATCCGAACCGATCACAGCGGCGGGTCCGCGAGGGGATCTCACCCTCTTCCCTATTGGGTCAATACTCCTGAAGCCTACTGGAGCCGAACTTACCACGGCCGTCGAGGCAGAGTCAACGAGTAATTGAAAAATCCCTTGACAAGCAGGCGAAACCTGCTATATTTATACTAACATGATCAAGTTAGTGTTCTTTTGGAATTAGGGGCACAAAAAATCAGGGAACTGAAAGGGAAAGAGGAGGGTTATATTATGTGCATGGCGCTGGAAAAACAATGTAAATGTGGAAAGGAGCGGGCTCGGCTTCACCATGGGAACTCGGTTTTGCCGGCAGAGGCAATGAAAAACCTCTATTGCCCGGCGTGCAGCGGCACGGTAAACGTTGATTCAGCCTCTATGATTGCCGATAACGGGTGGATAGTTGAGTATGATATGGAGGTCGCTCAGTTGTACGCATCCCAAATGGGACGTCCCAAAGAGGAGTTAAATCCGGTTTTTATATTCGACGAGGGCTTCTGCTCGTGGCAGGGGTTCACTCCCAACGACCTGGAAAAGGCAAACGAAGAGAAGACGACGCTCGCCAAGGTGGCCAAAGAGGATACCCGAAAGTATCTCGAACTCATCAGAGAATGGAGTATCAACAGAGAGCAGCAGCTGGCAAAAGAGGGTTGGCGCAAAGCGAGACAGGCATTGGCCGTATAAACAGGGGCAAGTGAGGGGGAGGCTGAAGAAGATGATTCAGGTTTATGTCTGTGGAGACTGCACCAAGGAAGTCGAGTTTTATGAGGAGGCGCCTCCACCGTGCGAGTGCGGTGCCGATCAGCAGGCGTGGATGGTGACGGAAAAGCCGGAGCACCGTTGCGGGGGTGAATCGAAGTAACCCATAACCCAGGAGTCGGGCATATGTTTAAGATTGCCGTCGCTTCCAATGATGGGGATGAGGTCAGCGAGAGCTTGTCCCGATGCCTGCTCTTCATGATTTACAACATCGAAGAGGGGCGCATCGTATCCTGCGAAAAACGGGCCCAGGTCCTGGGCGTACCGGCCACGGTATATGACTGTGATCTGGTGGTTGCCCGTGAATGTCCCGAGTCGTTGGCATCGCTCCTGGCTGGAAAGGGTATCGAAACGATTATGGATCAGAGGCGGAGCGCGTCACGGGCAGTCCAGGGGATACTGGCAACCATGGGGCCAGAACTGAGCCTCATCGAAAGGAAAGGACGGGAGGAGACAACAAGGATCGCGGGATAGAACAGAGATCGATGTAAAAGTTACTTCCAACGGGAAAAGGTGATCCTCCAAAGCCCCACTACCGCTGGAAGGCACGGGGGCCTTTCATCTCACCCTCCTCTAGATGGGAGGCCCCTTTTTTTTCAAATCTCCTCAAGCACAACGCGGTGCTTCAAGAGGCTGGTCTCCACAAATCTTCCCTTCAGCGATTTTTCTTCCCCGAAGATGTCACGAAGCAGGAAAGCGTCTCCCTCCCGCCGGATCACATCGATGTTCTCCATGAAAAGTTCTTCACGACCTTTGCGGATCACATAGAGATTGGTATCACACATGCCTAATCCCCTTTCAACAGCGCCCTGGCTTTTTCAAAACAGCGGCTCATCTTTTTGGAGAGTTCCAGGGACTTCTGAATTTCCCCGGCCACATCTCGCCGTCCGTCCGATTCCGCCCGTTCAATCCACTTCAGGTACCCTTCTTCATGGGCCTGGTTGTGCTCAATCCAGTGAACCAGAAGGTGTCCCAACTTCTCCAGATTCCCGCCTTTTCCTTCTTCCATGACTATCCCTCACTCCGCCTTAGCCCATGCCCCATTTTTTATCACGCTCTTTCCCTGAAGGGAAGAAAAAAATCAAACAACCCGTCCGGCGGGAAGGAAATCAGGGCGTCAGGCAGGGCTGACCGGCGCCCCGTTGCCCAATATGCTCGGACGGGAAGCCACAGGCCGCTCCGCTTACTCATCACCCAGACGCCGGCGCAACTCGGATAGTTTGACCAGGGCATCAATCGGTGTCATTCGCTGAACATCCAATTTCCGCAGCTCCTCCAGAACCGGGTGCGCCCGGCTTCCAAAGAGATCAAGTTGCGGCGCGGGAACGCGATCTCCTTCGGAGGAGGCGATGACCGGCTCCCCGGCTTCGTTGAGTTCATTTTTCTCCAGATTGTCCAGGACCTCCCGGGCTCTTTCTATCACCCCTGGCGGCAAACCGGCCAGACGGGCCACCTGAATACCGTAACTCTTGTCTGCCCCCCCTTCGACGATCTTCCGGAGAAATATAATCTGGTCATTCCATTCTTTCACGGCAATGTTATAGTTTTTCACCCCGTTCAGGGTCAGGGCCAGCTCGGTTAACTCATGATAATGGGTGGCGAAAAGGGTTCGGGCCCCCACCTTGTTGTGGATGAACTCGGCTACGGCCCAGGCGATGCTGATCCCGTCGAAGGTGCTGGTTCCCCGGCCGATTTCATCGAGGATAATCAGGCTCTTGGCCGTCGCGTTGTGGAGAATACTGGCGGTCTCGTTCATCTCCACCATGAAGGTACTCTGGCCCCGGACCAGGGCGTCCGACGCGCCGACCCGGGTAAAGATCCGATCTACGATCCCGATTTCCGCCGCCGAAGCCGGCACAAAGCCGCCCATCTGAGCCATGAGGACGATCAGGGCCAGCTGGCGCATGTAGGTTGACTTCCCGGCCATATTGGGGCCGGTGATGATCCGCAAACGCTCCCCTTCGCCGTCGAAGACGGTGTCGTTGGGCACGAAAGCTCCCCCGATTTCCAGCGACTCCAGTACGGGATGTCTGCCGTCCCGGATCACCATGTCGGTGCCGTCAGTGATGGCAGGCCGGGTATACCCCAGGTCCCGGGCCACCTCGCCCAGGGCGCCCAGGGCATCAAGTTCAGCGAGCGCCTTTGCGGTCTCCTGGACTCTCGCCGCTTCCGATGCGATCTCCCCCCGCACCTGAAGAAAGAGCTCGTACTCCAATTCCACGATCCGATCCTGGGCGCCGAGCACCTTGGCTTCGTACTCCTTGAGTTCAGGCGTGATAAAACGCTCGGCGTTAACCAGGGTCTGTTTGCGGATGTAGTCGTCAGGCACATCGGCCAGGTTGCTCTTGGTCACTTCCAAATAATAGCCGAAGACCTTATTGTACTTGATCTTCAGGTTGCCGATTCCCGTGCGCTCCCTCTCCTGGTTCTCGAGCCGGGCAATCCAGGCTTTCCCCTCTCTGCCGATCATCCGGAGTTCATCCAATTCCCGGGAGCAGCCGTCCCGGATCAGGCGCCCTTCCCGAAGACCGAGGGGAGGATCTTCATGGATGGCCTCATTGATGCGGCCGCGGACGTCCTGCAGGTCGTCCATGCGATTTCCAAGGTCGCCCAGAAGGGGCGCCGCCAAGGCCGCCATCAGCTCCCGGAGGTGGGGCAGCGGCTTGAGTGACGACGCCAGGGCGAGGAGGTCCCTGGCGTTGGCGATACCCAGGGTGATCCGGCCGATGAGCCGCTCCAGATCATAGACCTGCTCCAGGTGGTCCTGTATTTCTTCATGAACAGTGCCGCAATCGTAGAGCTCGGCAACAGCCTCCTGGCGGCGGAGGATCTCTTCTCGATTGAGCAGGGGATTGAGAATCATGCCCCTGAGCGCCCGTCCACCCATGGCCGTCCGGGTTCGGTCAAGGACCTGAAGGAGAGAACCCCGTTTGCTCCCGTCAAGACTGCTTCGAACAAGTTCCAGATTCCTGATGGTGGCCCCGTCCAGAAACATCCGGTCTCCGTCCCGCAGAAACCTCAAACCCCGGATATGGGGGAGTGAACCCTTCTGGGTCTCCTCCACGTAGCGCAGCAGGCCGCCTGCGGCCGCAACACCGAGCCCGGCATCGCCACAGCCGAACCCGTCGAGGGTCGTGGTCATAAAATGTTCCGTCAACTTCCGGTAGGCCTCGGCGGCCTCAAAGACCCAGCCGTCCATATATTGGACCGAGAGGCCGGGGAGATCCCGGACAACTGCTTCCAGAAGGCGACTGGTCCGCATCTCTTCAGGGACCACCAGTTCCCGGGGTTCGAAAGTCCCGAAGCGTCCCAGGATGTATTCCTCGAGGTTACCCGCTGGTGTTTCGCACAGGACAAACTCACCGGTGGTCAGATCGATCAGAGCAAGACCTGCGCCCTCGGCCGCCTGGACCAGGGAGGCCACGTAGAGATTTTCCCGGGCCTCCAGCATCCCTTCGTCCAGAACCGTTCCCGGGGTTACCACCCGGATCACTTCACGCTTGACAATCCCCTTGGCCTTTTTGGGATCCTCCACCTGTTCGCAAACAGCCACCTTGTACCCCTGGCGGATCAGTTTGGCAATGTAGGGTTCGGCCGCATGGTAGGGAAAGCCGCACAGGGGTATATCCATCCCGTCAGATTTTCCCCGTTTGGTCAGGGAAATCTGCAGCGCCCGGGATGCCACCTTGGCGTCTTCGTTGAACATTTCATAGAAGTCCCCCATGCGGAAGAAAAGAATGGCATCGGGGTATTGGGACTTGATCTGGGTGTATTGCCGCATGAGCGGCGTCATTCCGGAC
>CAYUBU010000121.1:0-9016 GCA_964443105.1 uncultured Nitrospirota bacterium | reverse complement strand
AAATTTTCTCGGCGGGAATGCCCGTCCCCGTATCACCCACTTCAATGATGATCCCGTCGTTTTCGGGAGTATTTTCGGTGGAGAGTGTGAGGGTCCCGCCGTCGGGCATGGCCTGGAAGGCGTTGATGAAAAGGTTGACGAAGACCTGCTGCAGCCTGTCGGCACTTCCGGTAATCTTCTGAAGGTTCTTGCTGAGTCTTTCGACCACCCGGTAATTCTTTTCCTCCTTGAACCGGTGTTCCACCATGGTCAGGGCGTCGTCGATCACACCGTTCACGTCGACGGCCTCCGCCGTCTGTTCCGAGGGCCTGGAGTAGAGCAAAAGACTCTTGCTGAGCTTATCAATCCGCTGGGCCGCCTCGGAAATCCTTTTGAGCAGATCGCTCTGTTCTCCCTCGGGACATTTGCGCAGGAGCATCTTGGAGTATCCCACGATGACCGATAAAGGATTGCCCACCTCGTGGGCGATTCCCGCCGCCATCTCACCGAGGGAGGCGAATTTCTCCTGATGGATGAGCTGCTCTATGGTGAGATTCAATTCCTCCCGGTTCCGTTCAAGGGACGCGACCATATTGTTGAAGGAGTCGGCCAAGGTGGAGAGTTCGTCTTTGGACTGGATGTGAATCCTCTGGGTCAGGTCGCCCTGAGCCACCTTATCGGTGAGCGCGGCAATCTCTTTCAGCGGCCTGCTGATGGCATTGACCACAAGGAAGTTGATCAAGGTGAGAATCAGCATGATGGCCAGGGAGACGGCGATGTAGTTGACGATGACCTTTCGTTTGGCCAGTGCCAGGTCGTTGGTCGACATGACCAGGCCGAAGACCGCCTTGTTCCTGTTGCCAATGGAGAGGGGCGCGAAGACCGATTTATACTCCTTGTTCGCGAGATAGACTTTTGCCAGAGTCGCTGTGCCTTCGTTCTGGGTTCTTGAAATAAGCTCCACGGTGACCTTGGATTGGATCTTTTCCCGGGAGGCGGGGTCGCGGATGGTGGACGCGATAATCCGGTCATGGTGGAGGATGAAAATGTCATTTTTTACCTTCGATTTGATTTCTTCAAGATAGTCATCGTCGAAGCTGAAACCAACGATGACGATCTTAGCCTCGCCCCGGCTTTCATAGGGGATGACGATGTCGAAGTCGAGGCGTGTCTTCCCGTCGATGGTCTTGAAGATGAGGTCTCCGTACTCCTCTCCCCCCAATCCTTTCTTGACCATCTCCCGTTGCGCCCGATTGCCGCTCTGCAGGAACCGAGTCGGGCTTACGTAGATCTGGACCCCCTCTTTTGTCAGCATGTCCATGTGGGAAATGTCCATGGTACGGAGAAGTGCCGGGACGTGCTCGCTGTCGGAGACGCTCCGGAAGGAGGCCAGGAGGCTGCCGTCATGGGTGGTGTGTTTGATCTTGTCCTTGAAGAAGGCTTCCACCGTTTCTTTGTAGGCGAGGATATCCCGATCCGTAGTCTCTTCGATCCTCTGTGACAGGATCTGTACCACGAGCAGGACCACCAGAATGATGGCGAGAAAAGAGAAGACGATAAAGGGGAAGAGTATCTTGTTCTGAATGGTGCGATGTTCTATGAAGAGATCGCGCAGAAAAGCTGAGGTTCTACCCATGGGATCTCGATACTTGGGAACCATGTTCCCGGTTCAGGGGTTGTTGTCGGGAATAGCAGATCCCGAGGGGTTCAACTCTATTAATAAACCAATTCACCAGGACTGTCAAGGCGGACCGGCGCCGCGCCCCCGGGGTGAAGGAATCAGGACGGCAGCTCGAGTTTCTTCTGAAAAAGGTATTCCCGGAACTTGCTTTTGTGGAAATAGGACTTGATGATACTGAAGTGGTCAAAGAGCTTCATGATCTCCCGGTTGGGGAGATGATACACTCTGGAGCGGATGCCGGCAATCGGTTCATGGATGACGCCATTGTCGTCGGTGATTCTATGGTGCACCAGGGCCCGGGCCTGGATCTGGGGGCGGGCATCGAAGAGGGCGATGATCATCCCCTTCTTTTTCAGCAGTCGGCAAAGGTGACGGAGCAGCGGGGCCGCCTCCCGGGGTTCGAGAAAATCAAAAATGTCCCAGCAGAGGATGCCATCAAAGGAGCCGTCAGCATAGTTGAGGGGTTTGAACTCGGCAGGCGAATCCTTGCTCCGGTCCAGATGGTTCCGCAGAAAGTCCTCGACAAAGATCTTGCAGCCGTGGCGCCCGAAGAACTCGATGTTGGAGCCCAAGGCAGGCCCCAGGTCCAGGAGGGTCGGCGTCCCGGAGCCGGGCGAGGACTCCAGAAAGGATGCCAGGGTTCTCAGGGGCGTTCTGTCAGTCCCTGCAGCGTGCGCGGTATCCCGTTTGCGGCGGGTTCTTGATGGCGAGGACCAGATCATGCCTCAATCATTTGTGGTGCCCGGGGTTCAAAGTCTCTATCGGAGGCGAAGGCCGTTTAGGAAGCACCAACTTTCTTGTCGAGCTTGCCCATGGAAAGGGACTTGTCGGCTGTTTTGTCGGTATTGCCGCCATTGGATGGCTGGGACTCGGAGCGTTTGGCTTTGACGTCCTTGTCCATCTCCACGCCTCCCTTGAATCGGGCGCCGTCTTCAATCACCACTCGGGAGGCCACGACACTCCCATAGAGCTTCCCTGACTTGGTGATTTCCAGTTTGTCCTCGGCATAGACGTTGCCGTTTACCTCACCCATGATGGTAATGTTCTTTGCGACGACATCGGCTTTGATCCTTCCATTGGATCCGATGGTGACGTTGTGGTCTTTCAGTGCAATGTTCCCTTCCACCCGCCCCTCGATGGTGAGATCTTCGTTGCCGGTCAGTTCCCCTTTGATATATATCGATTGTCCGATATAGACCGACTTCTTGCTCAGATTGGGAGCGCCGCCGGCGGAAGAGGTCGTACTGGCCCGGGGCCCCTCGTCAGACATCCTGGATTTGGAGTCTTTTTTGTCAAACATTGGGATACCTCCTGAAGAGAATTGAAAAAGGGAAAGGATCGGCGGTTATTACAAGATCCTGATTGTGTTTATTCTAACTTAAATCAGGATGGCGTGCAAGAGCTCTTTTCCATCCCATCCGGTTGGAATTGCGTTTGCAGATTCATATAACTTCGAAGGACTTCCGCCACACTCCAGGCCTGGGCCGGGCAGCCTGCGCCGGTGTGGGGCGGATCTCCGTTAAAAATCTCTCCTATGGTCCCGATACCGTATCGTGCCACCTCGTTGAGCAGGGGATCGACCAGCGTTTGGGTCAATGCCTCAGGCATCATCTGGAGACAGGCGTCCACATAAAATCCGATCCACCAGGGCCAGACTGTACCCTGATGATAGGCGCTGTCCCTCTCCCAGAGGGCGCCTTCGTAGCGTTTTCGGTAGGCCCCATGTTCGGGATCCAGGGTGCGGAGACCGAGGGGGGTCAGAAGCCGCCGGTGGACCTGCCGGAGCATGCCCCGGGCCCGATCCCGGCCCAGTAGGGAGGGGGGGAGGGCAACAGCCATGATCTGATTGGGACGAAACGTTTGATCGTCGCCCCGGTCTGTGTCGATCACGTCATGGAGGTATTGTCCGGGGGCGTACCAGAATCGTCGATTGAACTGGCGACGGACCCTCGCGGCTCGAGCCAGGTAATCTCTCTTCATGGACAGGGCTTCGGCAAGGACGGCCATAGAGTAAAGGGCATGGTGCCAGAGGGCATTCACCTCCACCGCTTTCCCCTGCCTCGGCGTTACGACCCAGTCGCCCACTTTCGCGTCCATCCAGGTGAGCGGCATGCCCCCTTGACCGGCATAGAGCAGGCCGTCGGCTGGATCTATCTCTATGCCGAAGCGGGTACCGGCAGTATAATTTGCGATAATATCCTCCATGACAGGGAAGAGGGTCTCCAGAAGGCTCCCGTCGCGGGCAGCCTGGATGTAGCGGACCACGGCCCGGATGAAGAGGAGGGAGGTGTCGACGGAATTGAAGGCCTTCTCCACGGTTCCTTCGACGCTCCGGTTCGGGACCAGTCCGTCCTTGACCCGTCTGGCGAAGGTGATGAGAATCTCCCTGGCCTCTCTGTGGCGTCCCGTGCAGAGGGTCAACCCCTCGAGGCTCACCATGGCGTCACGGCCCCAGTCGGTAAACCAGGGATAGCCGGCGATGATGGTACTCCCATTCGCTTTATCCCGGACGAGAAACTGATCGGCGGACAGCGCGAGGGTTTCGGTGATGCGGTCCCGGATCGGCAGATAGGTGAAGAGCTTGTTCCGCCTGTTCATTTCCCGCTCCCGCAGCCTGCGGGCGGGTTCAGGCACTTTTTCGCCTGAGGTGACCACGAGAGCCGCGGGGCGATAGTGGGTCAGCACCAGCGAACACTCTCCCGGACTGAAGAGGTCTTCCTTGTCGTCCAGGCCCCGCTCACTCTCCCGGGCGTAGAGGAAGTCTCTGTACCAGTAAGCAGGGCCGCTGAAGGACCCTCGCTCCAGGTAGAAGACCACCGTCGGCATCCCCGGATAGGGGTGGAGCGAGAATTTGTCCTGATCCACGATGACCGTTCGATCGAGGGCAGGGTTTTCCCGCCCCAGGCTGTGATAATCCCTGAAAGCGAGCAAAGGACGGATGAGAAGTTTTGCGACACCCGGTGTCAGAAGGGTATAGAGGATCACCGTCGTCTCTTCGCCATGGACCATGAAGATTTCCTTCTTGAGCCGGACCCCTTCAAGGTCGTAGTAAAAGGCGGGAAAGGGATAACGGTCAAAGCCGGAGAGGAGAAAGTGGCCGCCAGGGTGAATGTTGTCATGGTACTGGTTGCAGCTGAGGTCATAGCGTCTCCCCAGCACCACCACCGAGTCTTCCAGTTTCGAGAGCAGGACCAGTCGGTTGAGTCCTTCGCCGGTGGCCACCAGCAGCCCGTGATAACGGCGGGTGTTGGCGCCGATCACCGTGGACCCGGCATAACCGCCGAGGCCATTGGTCTCGAACCACTCCAGTTCCGTTGCCAGAGAGAAGTCATGGAGGGTCTTGGCGTCGAAGTTGATGTTATTCTTCATCGATTTCACCGGCCGGCTGGCCGTCGCGTCCCCAAAACGGCGTCGGGACAGTAAGATAAGAGGATTCGGCAGCCTCGCCGATCTCCCCGGTCTCAGCGGTCACGGGCTAGGGCGACAGGTCGTTCAGCGACCAGTCGTAGTCCAGGTATTTCACCTCAAAGGCGCTCTCCTCGAGCTGGCTCACAATCTCCTGGGGGAGATAGTTCCAGACAAAATTCAGGGCATTTCTTTTTTCCATGGACCAGTCAGGAAAGCGTTTGTGTTCCCGATAGTAATAATCGAAGTCCTCGCCGAACCAGGAGAAAATTGCAGAGAGGTAGAGTACCCGGGCGTCGGGCTCCCAGCGGAGGCCGTGTTCGGGATCGGCCAGGTATCGATAAACCTGGAAGTCGAGCCGCTGTTCCAGAGTCTCTTCATCGTAGGGTTCTGCGGGGAGAGGCGGACAGCCCAGGGAGGCGCAGACCAGGGCGAAATGAATCCGCGGTTCTTTCAGGGTTCCCCGCAGTGTCTGGTGTTCAATCTGGCTTAAGGAGACGACCTCTCCCGCTGTCCGGTAGACGCTTGCCGCCCAGACGCCGCCGATCTGCCGGATACTGACTTTCGGATAGAGCAGGTTCCAGCCTCTTGGCGGATAGTCACCCACCACGGCTTTGATGGTGAACAGGTTATAGGCATTGATCCAGAAAGCGATCTGCGCCGCCCGGCTCCATTTGCCGTATTCCTGCCGGGATATCTGCCGGAACTCCTTGAGGCTCTCCTTCAGAAGGTCCGGTTGCTCCTTGAGCCTCCGGTAGTCGACCCGGCCGCTTTTCACGTAGGTTTCCAGAAGTTGTCCCCAGGCCCCGTTGGGCAGGGGGGTGCTGGCCGCTGCGGCGGCGGATGAGAAAAAAAGGAGACCCCCAATCAGGAACAGTGCTGTCATGGGAGGGACCGCCCGGACCCTTGCGGCCGGGCGTGCTGTTGTGGCTGCTGAAAGACGTTCCTTCATATTTTCTCCCGACGGCAATCATCGTCACGGATGCCCTCTTTCTTCATGATATAGTCTCGGGACAACGAATGCAAGCCGCTCCGGCAACCGGGTTTCCCGGCTTATTCCTCCCGGGGAAGGGGGGCATTTTTATTCCTTGACAAACAGGTAACACGAATTCTAGGATAGTGGCACACTGTTTGGCGGAGGTCCCATGGCCCATCTGAGCCGTTTCGGCGTTTCCATTGAGACCGGTTTGCTCAAAAGATTCGACAAACTCATCAAAGGCAAAGGGTATGGCAACCGATCGGAAGCGTTGCGCGACCTGATCCGCGATCATCTGGTCCAGGAGGAGTGGAATCTGGGGACCAAAAAGACGGTGGGTACCATTACCCTCGTTTATGATCACCACACCCGGGAACTGGCCGACAACCTCACCCATCTCCAGCACGATCACTTCGAGTCGGTCATCGCGAGCATGCATGTCCATATGGACGAGCACAACTGCCTGGAAGTGCTGGTCGTCAAAGGCCAGGGGACCCAGATCAAGAAACTGGCTGACCGCCTCATCGGGACCCGGGGGGTGAAGCACGGGAAACTGACGCTCACAACCGAGGGCAAGGATCTGGTCTAATGCAGCACCGCGGAAAAGAAAGAGCGATCCAAAGGGGGGATAAGGCGCCTGCTTTCGCGGCGGGAAGGCACGCAGCTCTGCTGATCTGTGCCCTGTGTCTGCTCTGCCTGGCCGACTTTCACCATGGGGCCTGGGCACACAGTGTCCATCTCCATGCCTATGTGGCCGGCGAGCAGTGCTTCGTCCAGGGACTTTTCAACGGTACTGAACCGGCCGCCGACGCCCGCATCGAGGTCTTTGACGATCAGGGGAAACGGCTCCTGCAGGGCAAGACCGATGGGAAAGGGGCATTTTCCTTTGAGATTCCCAAGAGGACGACCCTTGATATTGTGCTGACCACCCCCCTGGGACACCGGGGGCAGACCCGCATCGGCGAAGCGGAGCGGGGAGATCCTGCGGCACCGTCGGGAAAGACGGCGGGAGACGCCGCGAGCGATGGCGGCCATTTCCATGGGGCAGAACACGATCACCAGGGCCAGTCCCCTATGGTGGTCATAACCCCCCATGAACTGGAAGGCCTCCTGGACCATGCCGTTGATCAGTCCCTGGATGAGAAACTCGCCCCCCTTTACGGGATGATGGCGAGAATAGAGCAGAGGCGCGAGGAGAAGGCCCCACGCCTCCTGTCGGGTATCGGATATATACTGGGGATCTTCGGTGCGGCCATGTATGTCGCGAGCCGCCGAAAACAGCCGTGATCCGGTTCGAAGGCAAATCGGTAAGAGGTTTTAAGGATGCATGTTTCTGAAGGGGTCCTGGCTTTTCCCGCCATTGCCGCGGGGTGGGCGGGGACGACGGCCATAGCCGTTGCGTCTTTGCGAGCGGTGGAGGGGAAAGACCTGCCGAAGATGGCGGTACTCACGGCGGTTTTCTTTGTGGCCTCACTGATTCATATTCCCTTCGGACCGACCAGTGTCCATTTGACACTGAACGGCCTGGTGGGTGTGGTGATCGGCATTGGGGCCTATCCGGCAATTCTCCTCGGCCTGGCTCTGCAGGCCGTCCTTTTTCAGCACGGCGGGGTCACGGTCCTTGGGATCAACGGCGTGTTGATGGGACTGCCGGCCCTGGCAGCCTACGGGATTTTTCGACTGGGCGACGGGGTGGCCCACTGGAACAAAACGGCCCTCTTCGGTTTCCTGGCCGGGGCGGCGGCCACGGCCTTGACCGGTCTGCTTCTGGCGCTTCTACTGACCACTACGGGGAAAGCCTTTCTCCCGGTAGCGAAGCTGGCACTCTTTGCCCATCTGCCGCTCATGGTGGTGGAAGGATTGGTGACTGCCGCCGCGGTCTCTTTCCTGGCCCGGGTCAAGCCGGAGATGCTGCCGGGGACCCATGTCTCAAGGGAGGTCTGAGAGGTGGAGAGCGTCATTGATCAATCGGGCTCGAAGAAATCGGCCATCCACCGGATGGACGGCCGACTGAAGCTGCTGGGCCTGGGGTGTTTTATTTGTGCGACAGCAGTGCTCCGCTCCCTCCCGGCTCTGGCCGCGGCTTTTGCTGCAGCCTGGTGCTGGGTGCTGCTGGCCCGGCTGCCGCTCGGGCCGGTTCTTCGCCGGACAGGGATGGCAGCCCTTTTCCTGGGGAGCTTTTTCTTCATCCTCCCTTTCAGCCATCCCCTGGGGGCCAATGCCGGACTGAAACAGGCGGCGGCCATCGTGCTGAAAGGGGTGGCCATGATCGTTACCATCTTTCCCATGTTCCATACGGCCCCTTTCCATGTTTCAATCAAGGCGCTGGAGCGTTTGAAACTATCGCCCAAGCTGGTGACTCTCTCCCTGCTGACCTACCGGTACGCGGCGACTTACCAGGACCAACTCCGCACGGTTCGAACCTCCATGACGTCCCGGGGCTTTCACCCTGGGGCCAACCTGCGCACACTCGGTATTCTGGGTGATCTCATCGGCTCCCTGCTGATTCGATCTTTCGAACAGACGGAGCGCATTTATCAGGCCATGAGAAGCCGGGGATATGGGGAGTCCTTTGGTGTGGTTCATGAGTTTCAGCCGCTCCAGGGCAGTGACTGGTCCAAGTTCGGCAGTATGATTATTTTGTCTGCGGCCCTGGTGGGACTCGATTTGTCCCTGTGAGGAGGCAGTGTGATCCCGGCCATCAAAATCGACCATCTCTCTTTTCAATATGGAAACGGGATCGAGGCCCTCAGGGATATCGATCTCGAAATCGCCGAAGGTGAGACGGTGGTCTTCATCGGGCCCAACGGCGCGGGAAAGAGCACGCTCCTCCTTCTCATGCGGGGGCTTCTGGGGGCGCCGGATGGCCGGATCCAAATTGCCGGAGAGAGGCTGGACAACAAGAAGAAGGTGGAGGAGATGGCCGGGAAAGTGGGGCTCGTCTTCCAGAATCCCGACGACCTGCTTTTTTGCAC
>CAYUBU010000120.1:0-7054 GCA_964443105.1 uncultured Nitrospirota bacterium | reverse complement strand
AGACATATTGAAATATTTCGAAGTCAGGAAATTCTCTGCAACGCCGCATGTGGCAGCTTATCCGGCACCGTAATAGATCTACTCATGCAGTTTCCGGGTTAGCCCCTAATCTCATGGTTTGATTTCGGCGTTTACCCCGTACTTCCTCGATGGGACCCCCGCGATAACAGAAAGAGGCACGACACACCTGATACAGGTTCAGCCGGCTTTTTGGGAACAGGACGACGGCATTAACGTCGGGAAGGAACGGGTTACGGCAAGAAGGGTCTGTTTTTCCCCTGGGCGGCAGCAGATTATTCCGCTTTCACGATCAGGACGGAGGACTGGATTCTGGCAGCCAGTCCTTCAAGGTTGTCCGAGCGTTTAGGCAGTTCCGGCAGTCCGCGGGTTCTTCTGGGCAGATGCTTCAAAAGGTCCTGCACCGCCTCTATTTTGAGCGCGTAGTTCACCATGGGTAGGAAAGAGGTTTCTCCCGTCGATGCATTTGATGATCCCAGCATGGCAGAAACGAGTCCCACCACTTCACCGTTCATGTTCAAGAGCGGCCCGCCGCTGTTGCCAGGCTGAATGGGAACGGAGATCTGGTAGAAACGGGGATCGTCCTGGTAGCCGTTGACGGCACTTACAATCCCATCGGTGATTTTCGGAGTCTTGCCCATTTCATCGATCCGGGGAAATCCAATGGTGAATACGCTGGCTCCGAGACGGGCCCGGGAGTTGGAAAGGGGCAGTGCCGGCGGCAGTCTTCTCACGTCCCGGACACTGACCAGAGCAATATCATTGATTTCGTCCCGGACGACCACGGAGGCCCGGATTTCCTCTCCGTCCGTATTCACCAGAAGCACGTCGTTGGTGGCCGAGACCACATGATTGTTGGTGACTGCGTATCCCGCGGCGATCGGCCAGGCCGTTCCCACCGAGCTGCCCCGGGACGGCTCAAATGACGTGAGCCTCGCTCCCCGGGATGTTTCCACAGCAACAGCGCCGTCCAGAGCCCCCGGCCCGTTGCCGTTGGTGAGGGATGCATCCATGGCAGCCAGCTGCTGCCTCGCTTCTTCGCAATCCTGTTCTGCCGCTTCCCGCAGCCAGAAGCGGGCTCTGTCGGGATTATGGGAGACACCTTCGCCGCTGAAATAGAGCATGCCGAGTGTGTACTGGGCGATGGCCAGGCCCTGCTCCGCAGCCTTCTCATAGAGCCGGGCGGCCCGCTCTACATCCTGTGTGAGACATCGTCCCTGGGCATACATGGCTCCGAGATTGTATAGGGCCACACAATTGTTCTGTTGCGCTGCGGCACCGTACCACTTGATGGCCAATTCGGGATTATGGGGGACACCCCTGCCGTAGTCGTACATCACGCCGAGGTTGATCTGAGCGTTTGAGTCTCCGGCTTCCGCTAAAGGCACCCAGATTCGAAGGGCCTCATTATAGTTCCCCTGGTTGTAAGCCGTCCAGCCGCTGAGAAATCCCGGGGACTGGAACTCTGCCTCGGCCCTTGGTACGGCGCACACCGAAAGAGCAATGGCTCCAAGCAGCGTCAAGAGTAAAAAACTGAATTTTTGGCGGTTCTTCATGGCAAACCTCAAAACCGATTAGTGAGCGGCAACACGCGACTGATAGAGCCTATACTTTCTTGTCGGCTGTTTCAGACCTTTTCTTTAGCGTTAAATGGGGAGACAAAAAAAGGCGCCATCTGAAGATCCGTCTTCAGAGTGGCGCCCCTCCCGCGCTTCTATTCCGTCTGTGTCAGAATACCGATGCCTGATCACGTCTATTTGCTCCGTTCCTCTACATACAAAAAGTATATCACCCATTACACTTCCACGACAATACTTCTTAGTGACAAGAATATGACTCGCGATTTCGACGGGGATTTAGCCTGGGGTAGGGGTGGTGGTCACCGGGCCGGTTCGGGCGGTTGAGGCCGACCGTGATATTTGGGGAATCAGGCGCTGCTGCGAGTTCTCTGCGAAAGGCCATGGGGGCCTTGTAACCGCCGTATAATATCATTAGAATATTGCATATTATCAATAGCTTCAGTGGAATAGCTAAGATTTAAAATGAGGTCGCCTTCCAAGTCGGAAGTGTCTTTCTGCTCCCTGTCCCCCGCTCCATAGGCGTATCACCGGGATCCGGGCTAAACTATACGATTATGGGTCGGCAAAGTAATCGCCCAGCCGCTGCCGGCTGTGCTCGTCCTCATGGCAATAGGCGCACAGATTTTCCCAGTTGCTCCCGTCGGAAGGATTGTTGCCACGGTTACCGTCTTTGTGATGGACTGTGAGAAGATGACGGTTCTTGTCGGTGAATTCCCGGGCGCACTTGGCGCAGATCAGGCCGTGGATTTTCAGCGACTGTTCCCGGTAGTTTCCTTTGGGCACGAGGTGTTCCTTCATCCGCCGCACGAACTCCTCGTCAGACTCGCCTTGATTGTTTCCTTTCCCGCTCAATCTTCAGCTCCTTCCGAGTCGACCCGAGAAGCGGTTTCGCCTCGATCAAAAGTTTCTTTGAGCTTCTCCTCACCGTCGGCTCCGTTCTGAAAGATGATCACCCGGCGGGCGAAGGGGATTTCAATCCCCTCCCGATCGAAGGCTTCCTTGATCATCTTTCGCAGTGCCCGGGCCACACCTCGGTGCCGCCCCGGATTGACTTTGGTCAGTGTTCGGACCAGGAGTTCCGACTCGCCAAACCTCTTCAAGCCTCGGACTTCAGTTGCTTCCTGGACATTGGGGTTTTGTTGTTTGAGAAGTTCGCCGGTCTCACCAAGGACCCGATAGACGTGATCCAGATCCGAATCATAGGCGACCCCCACTTCCACCACGGCATAGGTATACTCCTTGGAGAAGTTTACAATGTCGCCGATCTGTCCATTGCGGAGAATGTGAACATGGCCGTCGGGGTTCCGGATCCGGGTAGTCCGAATAGCGATGGCCTCCACCAGGCCCTCTGCTTCACCGGTTTCAATATAGTCGCCAACCAGAAAGAGGTTCTCGAAAAGAATGAAAAAGCCCGATACGATATCATTGATGAGCGGCTGCGCCCCGAAACCGATCACCACACCGAGAATACCGGCCCCGGCGAGGAGGGGCATGGGGTTCAGGTTGAAGGCCCGAAGAACGAGAACAAAAGCGGCAAAGTAGACGGCGATCTGGAGCAGACTCTTGATGATCGGAACAATCGTCATCTGGCGCTGACGTTCCGAATGGGACAATTCATCGGTCTTGCCCATGGATTTGTCTACGAGCAGATTGACAACTTCTACGACCACTTTTGCCAGAAAATAAATCCCGATGACTTGAACCAACCGGGGGCCGTAAGTGGCGAAGTGTGCGATGAAATCGACCTGGAGCATGACAAAGGTGGCTACAAAGACATAAACCATGTATTCCAGACACCGTCTCAGCAGCGGAATCAGGCCGGCCATCCTTTCATACCAGCCGAGATAATCCTCCCGGTACCAGTATTTCTTGCTCAAGGCGTCGAGACTCTCCACCACGACGGCCACCGTCTTCACCACCAGGAGCCCCAGGGAGACGATGATATAAATCTTGAGGATGATCATGAGAGAGTCGGCAATGGTTGCGGGAATCGGGAGGATCCGTGCCGACAAAACGAGGGCAAAAAGCCAGATGCTCTTGGAAAAGATCCCCTTCAGCGAGGAAAAGAAACTTTCGATCGCTTCTTCGTTTGCCTTGAGTTGTTCATAAGATTTGGCCCGTTCCTTTAAGTTTTCCAGGAGCCGCAAGGCTGTCCTGTTGACGTAACGGGCCCCGATCAGGAGGGCGATGACTTTTGCCAGACCAATGAATAATTGTTTCCAGAAATCAGGAGGTATCCCGGTGATCAAGTCCCGGGTAAACTGGAGGACGTCGACCCCGTTGTAGATGAGATAGCCGTTGTAGGAGACAGTCAGAATAGAGAGGATGAGACCGGCGAAGACGAGCAGCTTCTTGACGGTACGCTGGATGGTCGCCGATTTCTCCTGGTAGGCGGCAAGCTTGGGAATTGCTTTGACCTGGGAAAGAAGGGCACGGAAAAGCCAGTAGAGACTGAAGAATACAACAACCACCAGGACAATTTCCAGCCCCACAATGGCGATGTCCCGATGAAGTCCCTCCATCTGTGCGAACCTGTTCAACATTTTTGCAATCCCCCAATCCGTTCAGGCGTGATTCCCTCTGGCGCCAAGAGACGATCCCCCAATGACCCCCAGGCCATGCACTATTCCCCCGGTCTTTAGCCAAAGGGGTATAAACAGATCCATTATGAAGCCCCATTCCCTGGCCCGGGATGCGGGGTTTGGCATGGCCCGATCATGATCGGGCTGCTGTCTCGTGCGCTCTTGACTTCATGACCGTGGTGTCACAGGTCATCCGGGAGCCAGTATGCTACAGCAAAATCTTCAAGTCAAATGACGACGAAGAAAAAGGGCCTTATGACTCATTCCGCAGGGGCAGGTCGAGCCAGAGGAAATCGCTGTCGTCGAGCATGACGTCACCCCGTTCCAAACTCGGCATCTCGGGAAGGATGACCCGATAGGCAAGGTCGGAACGGCGGCGCACCTGCTCAGGAATGGCTCTTTTCCACGAATGGCCGCTTCCTGCGAGAACGACCACCGTATGGTCGGGATTTCGTTCCAGAAATTTCAGCAGGTTCCAGGCCATGGCCGTGTCCCACACAAGCTGGGCTTCACAGAAGTGCTGAAAATCGAGACCACTCTTGTGGCGAACACCCAGGGCCCGGCGAATGAACTCCTTGTAGACGTCATCCACATCACAGCTCAAAGGGGGCAGACTCTTGAGCTGATCCTCCGATAGGGAGGAGAATCCATGCCGGGCGACTTGGGTGACGATTTCCCGCGGGACATTCAGGCCAAGCAGGGGAATCCCCTCAGACCGGGCATAATGGAAAATGTCGGCATAGAGGGGCCACGGGGCGCCCCAAGTTTCCAAATAGAGGTTCCGAAAGCGATGGAGCGTCATCTCGCCCCTTGTCCAGAGATCCAGGTCGTTCTGCTGGTCGCGGCGAAACATCTCCATACCGACGGCCACCTTCCGTCCGGCCTCTTTGAGGGCCCGGATGACTTCAAGCTGGGCCCAATGGTGGGAAGGTTCATCATGGAGTTCCCCGACAAAAACCAGCGGGACAGCCGTGATATCACCCATAACCTCGGCAAAGGGCATGAGCCGGCCGTCGGAGACGCGCAGTAAACTCTGGTCTTCGGCCTTCAGGTCGGATTGGGAGAAGGCCAGCCGAAGGTAGACGGTCAATGCGGCCAGAACCATCAAAAGGCCGAGCACCCGCCTTATTTTGTTCTGAGTCATTGAAAAATTGCCTCGTTCATTTGGGAAACCAGTTGGTCTCCGGCAAGAACACGGACCGTCAACATCGCCATCTATTACAGCGCAGAATTCAGATTTTCGCAATTCTACGCCATTGGAGGGTAGGGGATAAGCAGCATCCTTATTGCCTGCAGTCTCGCTTCGAAGGCAAGCACGGGTTTTGGAGACACAGGTCTTGCGCCATGGGGCTCTGCCTGACGCAGCAGGTCAGATGTCCGCCCAAACTGATTGCATCCATTATTGATATCCTTTTGCCTGCAGCGAAAAGAGATGGGCGTAATGGCCGTCGGAAGCCATAAGCTGGTCGTGACTCCCATGCTCGATCATGCGGCCCTTCTGAATGACGACAATGCGTGTCGCCATGCGGACAGTGGAAAAGCGGTGGGAAATGAGTATCGACATTTTCCCCTGGGTGAGGCTCTTGAAGTGTTCAAAGACCGTGGCTTCAGCCCGGGCATCCATGGTGGCCGTCGGTTCGTCCAGAACCAGTATATCGGCGCCGGTTCTCATGAATGCTCGGGAGAGGGCGATTTTCTGCCATTCACCGCCCGAGAGTTCCCGCCCTCCCTTGAACCAGCGGCCGAGCTGGGTTTGATAGCCTTCGGGCATGGTCTCGATAAAGGGTGCCGACATGCCTTTGGCCGCGGCCATCTGCCATCGGGTCTCATCATGGAAGTAATCCACATCTCCGGCACCTATATTCTCCCCCACCAGGAACTGGTAGCGGGCAAAATCCTGAAAGATGACGCCGATCCGCCGGCGCAGGGCGCCAGGGTCCCAGTCCTTCAAGTCCTGCCCGTCGAGAAGGATACGACCGGACGTGGGGCTGTAGAGCCGGGTCAAAAGTTTGATGAGGGTGGTTTTGCCTGATCCGTTCTCTCCCACCAGGGCGATGCTCTCCCCAGGCTTGATGTGGAGAGAGATCCCCTCCAGGGCCGGCACTGTTGACCCGGGATAGGTGAAGTCGACGGCTTCAAAGCGGACGCCGTCCTGGGGGAGGGGCCCTGAGGCTGCTTCACCTGCGATTTTTTCCACCGGCTGTTCCAGATACTCGTAAAGGTTGGAAAGGTAGAGATTGTCCTCGTACATACCGCCGATGGCGCTCAGACTTGCCGAAACGGCGGCCTGCCCCTGTTTGAAAAGGAGGAGATACATGGTCATCTGGCCGAGGGAGATCTGGCGCGAAATGGTCGCCAGGGCGATCCAGGCGTAGGCACCATAGAAGGCTGCGGTGCCGATGAGGCCAAGGAAATACCCCCACACGTCACGGCGCAAGGTGAGGCTGCGATCCTCACGGAAGAGCTTCTCAAAAATCTTCTGGTAGCGCCTCAGCAGTATAGGACCTAAATGATAGAGTTTCACTTCTTTGGCATGGTCTTCCCGGGCAAGAACGGTCTCCAGATAGAACTGTTGGCGCGTCTCGGGCGAACGCCAGCGAAAAAGCCGGAAGGCATCACGGGAGAATTTGGCTTCCGCCACAAAGGCCGGGAGTCCGCCGGCGGCCAATAAGACCACGGCCCATGGGGAGAATTGGACCAGCAGGAAACCGTAACTCAAAAGAGAAATGGCATTCTGGACAAGACCGGCGGTACGGTTTACCAGACTCAGAGGCCTGCTGGAGGCCTCCCGGCGGGCCCGGGTCAACTTGTCGTAGAACTCCGAGTCTTCGAAGTTTTCAAGTTCCAGGGTCAGGGCTTTTTCCAGGATCATCA
>CAYUBU010000119.1:0-6283 GCA_964443105.1 uncultured Nitrospirota bacterium | reverse complement strand
GGCGTCCCATTTCTCTATAGTGCCTGGTGCTGTGAGAGAGAACCAGGAGCTTGAGACTCGTATGAAAGGCGACCAGTCTTCCCACCGAAGCCCGTTCTCTCCGGAAATCCTGCCACCGTTTCATCACAAAAATCCGCTCGATGAAATTTTCCCGGAGCCGGGAGTCGTTGAGACGGCCGTCGTCCTCAACGGGGAGGAGGGGCAAATGCTTCATGAGCGCCCCCGCGAAGATGCCCGCCCCCTTGCTCGCGGGGATGCCCGAGTCGGAGTAGATCTTAACGCCCTGCATGCCGGAGCTGGGCGAACGGTTCTTGAAGACGAAGCCGCAAAGGTCCTCCTTCTCCAGTTCTTTGAGCTTGCGGGCGGCCCATTTCAACATCCGTTCCGTGTGGTCGACGCCGGTCTTGTTGGTGACCAGCCGGTACGACTCGGGGGTACCCACCAGGCGCATGGCCTCCCGGGGAATAGGCAAGCCACATTCCACTTCCGGGCAGACCGGCACCCACTCGATATACTGGCCCAAGGTGTCGGTGAGAAAACGGTTCAACTGATGCCCCCCGTCGTAGCGCACCTTTTCGCCCAGAAGACAGCTGCTGATGCCGAGCTTAATCCGGTCGTCCATGGGCTATAAGACCTCCTGCTTATCGACGGGTTTTCCTTCCACAGCCTTCTTGAGGTCTTCCAGAAGACTGACGGTGAGCTGCCTGATTTTTCGCCGGGGAAAGAAATAGATGCCGCCAAAGGCGACCAGAAGTCCCCGAAAGGTTTCCCGGCTCAAAACCTCGACCCCCGCCTCGACCTCGGTAAAATGAAATTCGTGACGGGCGAAGATACCGTACTTTTGTCCGGTCCAGACGATCCGCTCGCCGTAGACCACCTCCTGGATTTCCGGTTCGAAGGTAATGGGAAAGGTGAAAGGCCGCATGCAGAACTGAAGCCGGTCCCCTTCAGCGATCGCTTCGTGGGCATCCAAAGTCCGGTCTTCAAGGACCGTGTTCCATGATTTCCAGCAGGTCACGTCACTGATGGTCTCCCAGACGGTCTTCAGATCGGCTTCGATGACGGTGGAGGCTTCAATGAGCATTTATTTGACTCCCGGCCCCGCGGTTTGCTCCGAATGGGCGATTTTGACGGCCTCCTGAAAGGAGGTCAGATCGATGGGTACGAATTGGCCGATGCTGCTCTCTTTGCAAATCACTTCGTTCTTCAATCCCTCGATAAGGGGATGGGCGATGCCCGAAGGGATCGGTGTTACCAGATCGACCCAGTAAACGGAGATGAGAGGTGTCAGGAAGGGAACCCGCACGATGATCCGCTTCCTGAGGCCCCGGGCCTCGGCATAGGCCTGCATCATTTCACGATAGGTCAGTATTTCCGGGCCGCCGATGTCGAAGGTCTTGCCTGCCGTTTCGGGATTGAGCAGGCATCCCACCATGTAGTCAATGACATCCCCGATTGCGATCGGCTGGATGCGGGTGTCGATCCATTTAGGACACCCCATGATCGGGAGCCGCTCTACAAGATACCGCAGCATCTCAAAGGAGGCGCCGCCGGCGCCGATAATAATGGCCGCCCGGAGGATGGTGGGCGCGATGCCCTTGGAAGACGACAGGATGTCTTCCACCTGGGCCCGGCTCTGGAGATGCTCCGATAAGTTCTCACCTTTTTCGCCCAGGGCGCCCAGATAGATGACCCGCTTGACGCCTGCCCGTTCCGCTGCGGCCATAAAGTTGCGGGCCGCCCGTTTGTCTTTCTCGGCATACTCCAGGTTCTGAAAAACCGTGCGGCCTCCCATGGAATGGACCAGGTAATAGGCTGTATGGACATCCTTGACCGCCGATTCCAGACTGGTCTTTTCAAGGAGGTCCCCTTCCACGATCTCCAGCGCCGCTGTTTTCCCCAGCAGAGACGAGGCTTTCTCTCGATTTCTGGCAAGAACTCTCACGGGGATGTTCCGGGCAGAAAGTTCGGGGATGAGACGTCTTCCCACGAAACCGGTGCCGCCAAGAATGAGGATTTTTCCTGGATCGGGGCGGTTTTCAAGGTCCATATTGACTCCGCGCTGCCTTTCTTACGATTCAAAAACTTACCCTGTTGTATTCCAAGTTGTCAAATCGTGAACTCCGGCGAGGTTGCGTGGAATCCTTCTTCTGCAGGGACGCTCTCTTTTTGCCCCATTAGAATTTTGTTTCCCGGTTGTAGTTTTTCCGTCCTTGGGTTAGAATTCAGGCCGAATGGGGAAGGGACACCCCCGTGACATTTTTTCTATTGTTCCCGCGACCTGCCGCCCCTGAGTGCCTCATGGACAGGAATGGGATGGTACCGAAAAAAATGAGCGCTGCAGCTTTCCGGAGCATTGAAGCGATGCCCAGAGTTGCATGATGGATACCACGGAGAAGATGGAAGGGAGACCTGACACATGCTGCGAGATGTGATTGAAATTGATGAGAAAAAGTGTACCGGATGCGGTTTGTGCATCCCCGGCTGCCCCGAGGGGGCCCTGCAGCTTATTGACGACAAAGCCAGACTGGTGGCCGACTACCTCTGTGATGGTCTCGGTGCCTGCGTGGGCGAATGTCCCGAAGGGGCCATGACATTGGCCAAGAAAGAAGTGGGTGACTATGATGAGCGCCGGGTCATGGAGAATATCGTCAAGCAGGGAGACAACACGATCAAAGCCCATCTCAAGCATCTCAAGGATCACGGCCAGACCGAGTTTCTCAACATCGCCCTGGGCGTGCTCAAGGAGAAGAAGATCGTCCTGAAAATGGACGAAGCGCCGGCGCCCGTCGGCCCTGCTCAGGGTGGCTGTCCCGGTTCAAGGACCCTCCAATTTGGCGGGAAAGTGAGCGAGGGACGGACACCCACAGGGGATCAGCCTTCGGAACTGCGCCAGTGGCCGATTCAGCTCCATCTCGTCTCCCCGGCGGCACCCTATTTCAAGGGGGCCGACGTTCTGTTGGCCGCCGATTGCACCGCTTTTGCCATCGGTGCCTTCCATCGGAACTTTCTCAAGGAGAAATCGTTGGCCATCGCCTGTCCCAAGTTGGACAGCGGGATGGAAGTCTATGTCGACAAGCTGGTGGCACTCATCGATGAGGCGAAAATCAACACCCTCACGGTAATGCGCATGCAGGTTCCCTGCTGCGGCGGGCTCACGGCCCTGGCCTCGAAGGCCGGGGATAAGGCCCAAAGAAAAGTACCCGTGAAGGAGATCGTGGTCGGGGTTCAGGGGGACATCGTCAGTGAAGAATGGGTCTGATCGGGGCGTAGGGCCGTTGAGCCTGTCGTGCGCCGGCTTTTGACAAATTTTCGTCCAGGCGCTAGGCTCGAATCAAGGGGACCTGGCAAAAGAAATGGAACCGAGAGGGGGAGTGGAAATTATGGCCGATACTTACGGCAGTCAAGAAAAGATGGTGTTCGGGAGGGCGACGTACCGAATCGCACGCCTGGAGGCGCTGGAAAAGGCCGGTCTGGCCGTTGCACGGCTTCCCTACGTGCTGAAGGTTCTCCTGGAAAACCTGCTGCGCTATGAGGACGGAAGCAGCGTCACCGCCGCCGATATCGAGGCGTTGGCCCGGTGGGACGCGTCGGCCGAGCCGTCGAAAGAGATCGCTTTTCGGCCCGGGCGGGTTCTGCTCCAGGACTTCACGGGCGTCCCGGCGGTGGTCGACCTGGCTGCCATGCGGGAAGCGTTGAAGCGGCTTGGTGGAGACCCGACAAAAATCAATCCCCTGCAGCCGGCGGAACTGGTGATCGACCATTCGGTCCAGGTCGATGCCTACGGGAGTGCGGATGCCTTGCAGATCAACAGCGATCGGGAATTTGAAAGAAACCGTGAGCGGTACGGCTTCCTCCGGTGGGGACAGTCGGCGTTCAAGAACTTTCGTGTGGTACCGCCGGAGACCGGCATCTGCCACCAGGTGAACCTCGAGTATCTGGGCCGGGTGGTGATGACCAACGACGAGGGCTGGGCGTACCCCGACACCCTGGTGGGAACCGATTCACACACCACCATGATCAACGGGCTCGGTGTGCTCGGCTGGGGCGTGGGCGGCATCGAGGCTGAGGCCGCCATGCTGGGCCAGCCGATCAGCATGCTCATTCCCCAGGTGATTGGTGTCAAGCTGACGGGCCGGCTTCCCGAAGGGGCGACGGCCACCGACCTGGTTCTCACAGTCACCGAAATGCTCCGGGCCAAGGGTGTGGTCGGGAAGCTGGTCGAATTCTTCGGTTCGGGGCTGGCGCATCTCTCCCTGGCCGACCGGGCCACCTTGAGCAACATGTCGCCCGAAATGGGGTGTACGTCCGCCGTCTTTCCCGTGGATGCGGAAACCCTGCATTATCTGCGGTTCACCGGGCGCAGCGATGAACAGGTCGCCCTGGTGGAAGCCTACATGAAAGCCCAGGGGCTTTTTCACACAACCGAGACCCCGGAGGCTGAATACACCGACGTGGTGGCCCTCGATCTGGGAACGGTGGTGCCCAGTCTCGCGGGACCGAGGCGCCCCCAGGATCGGGTACCGTTGTCAGAGGCGAAGGAAGGGTTCAAGAAGGTCCTGCCAGACCTGGCCCCTGACGCAAAGGGCGGCGCCGATGATCTGATTGCCAAGAGCGCCGTGCCCGTCTCCATGAAGGGGGAAAAATTCGATCTGGCCCACGGCTCGGTGGTGATCGCGGCGATCACCAGCTGCACCAACACCTCGAACCCGTCGGTGATGCTCGGTGCCGGACTGGTGGCAAAGAAAGCCGTGGAGCGCGGACTCACATCGAAACCGTGGGTGAAAACCAGTCTCGCTCCGGGATCGAAAGTGGTGACCGACTACTTGCAGCGGGCGGAACTGCTGCCCTACCTGGAGAAGCTCGGTTACAATGTGGTCGGCTACGGCTGCACCACCTGTATCGGAAACAGCGGGCCGCTTCCGGAACCGATTTCCGGCGGTATCGCGAAAGGAAAGCTGGTCGTGGCTTCGGTATTATCGGGCAACCGGAATTTTGAGGGCCGCATCCATTCGGAAGTCCGGGCCAATTATCTCGCTTCGCCGCCCCTGGTGGTGGTCTACGCCCTGGCGGGACGGATGGACATCGATCTCTATAACGAGCCGATCGGCACCGGTCAAGACGGCAAGCCGGTCTACCTGAAGGATATCTGGCCCACCCAGAAGGAGATCGCCGAGGCGATTGAAAGAGCGGTTCAGTCCGCCATGTTCCGGAAGAACTACGACGAGGTTTTCGAAGGGAGTGATCAGTGGAAAGCCATGCCGGTACCGAAAGGTGATCTCTACCAATGGGATCCCGACTCCACCTATGTGAAGGATCCCCCCTTCTTCGAAGGCTTGACGCCGGAGCCCGCACCCATCGAACCGATCAAAGATGCTTTGGTGCTCGCCTACCTCGGCGATTCGGTCACCACCGATCATATCTCGCCCGCCGGGGCCTTCGGTCCGTCATCCCCAGCCGGTCAGTACCTGAAATCCCACGGTGTGGAACCCCGGGATTTTAACTCCTACGGTTCACGGCGGGGCAACCACGAGGTGATGATGCGGGGCACCTTTGCCAATGTGCGTCTGCGCAACAAGCTGGTGCCCGGCGTGGAGGGCGGTTTTACACGGCACCTGCCCGACGGTGCGCAGATGTCCATCTACGATGCAGCCATGCAATACCGGGAAGAGGGGAAGCCCCTCGTTGTCCTGGCCGGGAAGGAATACGGTACCGGTTCATCCCGGGACTGGGCCGCCAAGGGGACCCGTCTGCTTGGGGTGCGCGCGGTGATCGCCCAGAGTTATGAACGGATTCACCGGAGCAACCTCATCGGCATGGGTGTGCTCCCCTTGCAGTTTGAGGCCGGCACCGGCGCAGAGTCGCTGGGGCTGAGCGGGGAGGAGAGTTTTGATATCGAAAGCCCTGAAGGAGCCCGTGAAATTCAGGTGACTGCGAGAAAAGCTGACGGCGCCGCCCAGACCTTCAAGGTCGTTGTCCGGATCGATACCCCTCAGGAATTCGAGTATTATCGGCACGGCGGCATCCTGCACTACGTACTCCGGCAACTTGCCCAGGCGTGACGAACCACGATAGAATATCAGGTTGAGTCTCTCCCCTCTTTACCAAAGAGGGGAACTGTCAGGCAGGACACCTGAACTATTCTCTTTCATCGAATGTTGAAAATGAGAGGTATTTTCACAGCGTCATCCAGCTCCCGCCTCTCGCTGGGATTGTCCTTTTTGAGAATCAACCATCCCCAACTGCCCGCTACATTTTCGGGGAACTCCAGGGTGCCGGAAAA
>CAYUBU010000118.1:0-2581 GCA_964443105.1 uncultured Nitrospirota bacterium | reverse complement strand
CAAGGAGTTGCCTTCCTCTGCGTCCTCTGCGCCTCTGCGGTGAAAAAGTATTTTGGTTTTCAACAAGCTTAAGATTTCCTTTGCGTCCTTTGCGCCTTTGCGGTGAGACATCTTTTGCTCTGTCTTCTGCCGTCCGTCCCTCTAATGCGCACCCTTCCCGGCAATGACCGCCGGGATGGTTTTGAACAGAAGCTTGAGGTCGAGCCAGAAGGACCAGTTGTCGATATATTTCAAATCCAGTTCCATCCATTGTTCGAAATCGATATCGTTGCGTCCGCTGACCTGCCAGATGCAGGTGATGCCGGGGCGCATGGATAGCCGGCGCCGCTGCCAGCGCTGGTATTCCACCACCTCCCGGTATACCGGGGGTCTGGGGCCGACCAACGACATTTCCCCCTTGAGCACGTTGAAGAGTTGGGGGAGTTCGTCGATGCTGTATTTCCGGATGAAACTGCCGATGGGGGTGACTCTCGGGTCGTTGGCTATTTTGAACACGGGGCCGGTCATTTCGTTCATATCCTTCAGTTCATCCAACCGCTGCTCCGCATCGCTGTACATGGACCGAAATTTGTACATGAGAAAACGCCTGCCGTTGAGCCCCATTCTCTCCTGTTTGAAGAAGATCGAGCCTGGAGATGTTAATTTCACGATGAGTCCAACTACGATCAGCAGTGGGGAAAAGATAACAATGAGGATGGTTGACCCGACGATATCGAAGAAACGCTTGAGCATGAGCTGAACGTCGTGGGCGGAGGTGGTTTCGAATGAGAGGAGATGAAAGCCGAAAAGGGTGTTGAAAACCGGCTTGGCTATCTTCGGATTGAACATATCGAACCTCAGGTGGGCGCGAATCCCGGAAGTCTCACAGGTGCGGAGCACCTTCTCTATGAGCTGAAACCAGCTCCGGGGCATGGCGATGATGACTTCATCGATGACATTTTCATCGAGAATGCGGGGAAGCTCATCGACGGAGCCCACGACCGTATGGCCTTTGAATTCTTCCCCCACCCGCACCGGATCGGGATCGACAAAGCCTGCCACCCGGAGTCCCCATTCCGGGTGCTCATTCATGGCGTCCACAACCTCGAAGGCCAGGGGCCCGCTTCCGATAATGAGGACGTTACGGAAATTGAACCCCAGGCCCCGGATTCGCGTCATGATCAGGAATATGATGCTTTCCTTGATGAGGATCAGTATTCCCGCAACGGTGAGGAACATGACCGAAAGCAGTCGGCTTACCTCCAGTTGGTGGAAAACATCGTGTACCAGGACCAGAAGAATGAGCATGGCCAGGAGTCCGGAAAAATAGCCGCTCATGACCATGGCGAATGTGCGCATTCTGACCGCCTTATAGGCGCCATACTGGCGGAACAGGAGGATAGAGAAGGGAATGATCACCAGAACCAGAAGCCAAAGATCTCCGGCAAGATCGGCCCGCTCCTGGACCACGTAGATCTTGCCGAAGAAATCCCAGGCCGTATCGATCAAGTAGGTATTGCGGATGTAATGGGCCAGCCAGAAGGCGACAAACAGGATGACCCCGTCGGCAACCATCGAAGACCGTCTGACTAGTGAAGCTCGTTCACGCAGCACTGTATTATCCTCTGATCAACAAATTCAATTGCGTCAAGCGCTCTCTTCATTCTCTACCGGCTCTGCCGGCTGAACCAGATCGATGAGCTTGTTCAGCAGCAGAAGTGCGATGAAGGCGAACACGAAAACGATCCAGCCCGACATGAAGTGGTTGAAGGTGTCGGTAATTTTGGGACTCCAGTATTGCGCCAGAATGCAGGTTCCCGATATCCGGATTCCGTTGAACAAAATAGCAATCGGGATGGACGACAAAGCCAGCAGCAGGCGCCACGAGAGGCGCTTCTGCGCGATGTAGGCAAAGATGACGGCCAGTGTAAAGAGAGAGAAAAGGGAGCGGATTCCGCTGCAGGCTTCCGCCACTTCCAGCTGCATGGACGGGAGGAAGATGATGTTCCCTTCACTATACACGGTCACATTGAGCAGATGAAGCACGGCCATCGATATCTTTGTCGAAATGAGCTGGAGCTGCACCGATAAGTTATTATAGAGAATGTGAGGCGGCGGAATCATGAGAAAGAGCAACAGGAGAGGGAAAGCCAGCATGCGGGTAAAGCGGTTGCCGAAGTTGAACCAGACCACGCCGATGAGCAGGAGTACCATGGCCACTTGCTGGGTGAACCGCTCGGCACCGATGATACCCACAAGGAAGATCAGCACAGAAAAGATTAGAAAGATGAAACCCCACCAGGAGTGCCCCGGCTCCGCCTGGGTGAGTTCCTTCCGTTTTTCATAGATCAGATAGCCTGCGACCAGGGGGATGAGAACGCCGTTATTGTGGGAATCGTTACCGAACCACAGCTCCCACATGAATTTCATAATCGGGTAGCAGAGCCAGGCCAGCACAGCGCCAACGAGGAGAATCACGCCTATGTTGACCAACTGGTTTTTGTCGTTCATTGTTGTCGTTGTCATAGCACTCACCTATTCCGGCAGGTAAGCCGGTGCTTGATCCATAACCATTTGAGCGAAAGCGGCGACCCGGCCGGTT
>CAYUBU010000117.1:0-2653 GCA_964443105.1 uncultured Nitrospirota bacterium | reverse complement strand
GTCACCATGAAGGCCTTCTATTTCGACGGCGACAACGGCGAGACAATCCGCATGGAAGAGATCCCCGAGAATCTCCGGGAAGAAGCGGCGTCCCGGCGGGAAGAGATGCTGGATGCCGTATCCATGTTTTCCGATGATTTGACCGAGGCCATTCTGGAAGAACAGGTGACGGAGGAGCTGATCCACGACGCGGTGCGAAAGGGAACACTCTCCCTGGAGCTGACGCCGGTTTTCATCGGGTCGGCTTACAAGAACAAAGGGGTTCAGGTTCTTCTGGACGGGGTCACCCGCTATCTCCCCTGCCCCGAAGACGTGGTCAACACGGCTCTCGACCTGGACAACGATGAAACGGAAATACAGCTGACGCCCGATCCGGAAGCCCCGGCCGTGGCCTTGGCTTTCAAACTCGAAGACGGCCGTTACGGCCAGCTTACCTATATCCGTGTTTACCAGGGAACGGTGGCAAAAGGGGACACGCTCATCAACACCCGATCCAACAAGAAGATCAAAGTGGGTCGACTGGTGCGGATGCATGCCAACACCATGGAAGATATCGAGGTGGCCGGCAGCGGAGAGATCGCCGCACTTTTTGGTGTCGATTGCGCCTCCGGTGACACTTTTACCAGCGGCAGCCATAATTACACCATGTCGTCCATGCACGTTCCCGAACCGGTGATCAGCCTGACCATTACGCCGGTAGACAACAAATCCCAGCTCAACATGTCCAAAGCCCTGGGCCGTTTCACCAAGGAAGACCCCACGTTCCGAACCCACGTGGACGCCGAGAGCAACGAAACCATTATCTCGGGAATGGGCGAGCTCCATCTCGACGTCTACATCGAGCGCATGCGCCGGGAATACAGTGCCGAGGTGGAAACAGGCATGCCCCGGGTTGCTTATCGGGAGACGGTGCGGCTGCGAGCGGATTTCAATTATACCCATAAGAAACAGACCGGCGGGTCGGGTCAGTACGGCCGTGTGGCAGGCTTTCTCGAACCCTACAGCGAAGGCCATTACAACTTTGTCAACGAAATCAGCGGCGGGAAAATTCCCTCCGAGTATATCCCGTCCTGTGACAAGGGCTTCCAGGGCTGCCTGGCCAAGGGCAAACTGATTGGATTTCCGGTTACCGGCATTCAGGTCACCATCAACGACGGTGCGGCCCATTCCGTCGACTCTTCCGACGTAGCCTTTCAGCAGGCCGCCCGGGGCGCTTTTCTGGAGGCCTATGCCAAGGCCAAACCGATCATTCTCGAACCGATCATGAAAGTCTCCGTGGAAGGCCCCTCGGAGTTCCAGGGCGCCATACTGGCCACACTCAACCAGCGCCGCGGTATTATTTCCGGCGTGACGGAAGACGGCGCATTCTCCGTTGTGGAAGCGGAGGTTCCGCTCTCCGACATGTTCGGCTATTCCACCGTACTCCGGTCTTCCACACAGGGAAAGGCCGAATTTACGATGGAGTTCTCTCAGTACAAGCCGGTGCCCGTCAGTCTAGCGGAAGACCTGAAGAAAGAACTGGAAGAAGCCAAAAAATCAGCATAGATAAATCGCGCCATCTATGCCATACTCGCTTTTCCGTTGCTTCGGACAGCTTCTTTGCCAACGGAAGATAACCGGATGATGCTCAAGCAGGAGTTTACCTTGAAAAGTCCTCTCAGAATTCTGCAAAAAGCGACCCAGGGCGGATTGGGCAAAGGGAATTTGGGCGTCTTTATGGCCCGGGCCGGTGTGGGGAAAACGGCCTGCCTCATCCATATCGCTCTGGACAGCCTGTTCAAGCATCAGAAAGTGGTGCACGTCGGCATCGGCGAATCGGTCGACAAAATCCTCGTCTGGTACGAGGAGATCTTATCGGATCTCTTCAAAGCCTTTGATATTAAGGACCCGGAGAAAATACGGGGCGAATTGGAGCAGGGCAGGATTATCCTTTCCTATTCCCGAGAGGCCTTCACCGTGAAAAATCTGACCCGGGATCTGGGGGATCTTGCGAGAGACGGCGGTTTTTCCCCCGACGTTCTCTTGATCGATGGTTTTGATTTTGAGAACGAAAACACCGGTTGGGACAGCCTGGCCGCTTTCAAACATGTGGCCCAGGAAAGAAATACGGAGATCTGGTTCTCGGCTCGGACACACAGGGAATCGCAGATCATGAACGAGCGGGGCATTCCCGCGCCCTGTCACGATCTGGATGATATCTTTTCAGTCATTGTCTTTCTTGAACCCCACGGCAACGATATCCACTTCAAACTCCTGAAGGATCACGAGAACCCCGTGAATCAGGAACTGCCGATCAGGCTCGATCCTCAAACCATGCTTTTGATGGACGAATAATAGTTCCTCCGAAGGCTTGCAATCCCCACCTGTTCTGGTGTATGCTCCGTCGAAATCTCACCCCAAAGGAGAAAACTATTGTATCTCAATCATAACCCCACCTGCCCTCACTGCCGAAAGATGATGGAAAAGGTAGAGACGCCGTTCCCCACTTTGCCCGAATACTTCGGGTTTGGACCCCGGTTTCTCTGGGTCTGCTCAAATGATAACTGCTCATTGTTTATCAATGGCTGGAAGAAGAGTCTGAGCCTGGAACCATCGTTGAGCTACCCTTCAAGAGAATCGACACACGTTACATGTTTTGGTCGCGCCACCACGG
>CAYUBU010000116.1:0-2869 GCA_964443105.1 uncultured Nitrospirota bacterium | reverse complement strand
GCCTGCCGGAGCCGGTCGGGCATTCAACCTTGAAGGAGTCCCCGTAATACAGGTAGTATTGGATGAGGGCGTGGATAATCAGTATATTGACCGGCATCCAGATTGGTCCCCGCCAGTTCGAATTACCCCCGAACATGGCGTTGTCCGATTCGCCGGGGAGATACGATACCCGAAGCTCTTGGTCTCCCACCCGATAGATGTAGGGATAGTCCTTGTGAATGCGGGAGATCGCCCGAATGCCAAAGGGGCTCAAGAACTCCTTCTCATCGAGTATGGACGTGAGCACCCGGCGGAGGTTGGTTTCATTCAGAATCGATCCCAGGAGTCGGTCCTCCTGCCCAGGCTTAAGCGTGTCATGAATGAAAGCCGACAGTTCCGGACGTGCCGTGAAGTATTCGCGCACTTTCGGACCGATCTCGGGGTATTTCTTTACCAAATCCCTTTCGAAAATGGTCACCGCGCAAAAGGGCAGCAGCCCGACCATCGAGCGGACCTTCAGGCGCTGGGCCCGGCCATCCGGCAAGCAGAGTACATCATAGAAGAAACCATCCTGTTCATCCCACATCCCGAATTCTTCACCTGGACGAATCATTCCCGAAGCGATCAGCATGAAGTGTTCGACGAATTTCAGCGTAAGGTCGATATAGGCCGGATTGGCCATTGCCAGCTCCGCACCGATCTCGGCCATATTCTGACAGAAGAGGGTCATCCAGGCGGTGCCATCGGCCTGTTCCAGATATCCGCCGGTCGGCAAAGGCGCAGACCGGTCGAAGACCCCGATATTGTCAAGCCCCAGGAACCCCCCTTCGAACGCATTGTCTCCGGCCCGATCTTTTCGGTTGACCCACCAGTTAAAGTTCAGAAGCAGCTTGTGGTAAGAGCGCTCGAGCCATAGCAGATCGCCCTTCCCCCGGCTCGCTTTCTCCCTGAAATAAGTGTAGATGGTTGACCAGGCATGAACAGGAGGATTTACATCTCCGAAGTTCCACTCATAGGCGGGGATCTGACCGCTGGGGTGAAGGTAGCGGGGCTTAAGCATAAGCTCCAATTGTTCCTTGCCGAAATCTTCATCCACCAGCGACAAAGCCGTGACATGAAAAGCGAGATCCCAGGCGGCGTACCAGGGGTATTCCCATTTGTCCGGTATTGAGATGATATCCTCGTTGACCATGTGTCCCCAGCGGTCGTTACGAATGGAACGCTGATTCGCTTTGAGCAGCTGAATGCCGTGCTGTTTGAGCCATCGACCGACGTCATAGAAAAAGAACTGCTTGGACCAGAGCATCCCGGCCAGGGCCTGCCGCATGACACTTGCCTGGTCGGAGTTAAACGAGGAGGGAATAACCGTTGCATAGAATTCATCGGCTTCCTGGATCCTGGTTTTGAAGGCGGATTCAAACGCGTTCCCGAAAATATCGTCCAGTCCTTTAGCGGAGCTTTTCCTCGGCTGGTCGCTGAGTCGCAAGCGAACCGTGCAGGACTCTTCGGCCCCCAGCGTGAGTGGATAATGGGCCGAAACCTTTGTCCCTTTCTTCTCGGGATTGACCGCGGCTTTTTTATTGTTAATGATATAGTTGTTGATGCCGTCCTTCACGTAAGGGGATGGATTGGGCTTGCCAACCAGGCGTTCCGTATTGGTTTCATTCTCCGTAAAGAGAAAAGACGATGCGCCTTCGGCATAAAAAAAGCGTTCACCGAGTTTTCGATGCGAGAGCGCGATTGTCCCGCCGTTTTCATCCTGCGCTATCTGCCGAAGGTTAGGGCGGGCGACATTCTCCCCCCACGACCAGTCATTGCGGAACCAGAGTGTAGGCAGGAGTTGGAGCGTCGCCGGTTCCGGTCCCCGGTTATGAACGGTGATCTGAATGAGCATATCCTCCGGTGAATCCTTAGCGTATTCGACGAAAACATCAAAATAGGCGTTTTTATCGAATACGCCGGTATCCAGTAATTCATATTCCGGATTATCCCGACCCCGGTTACGGTTTGTGGCAACCAGGTCATCATACGGATATGCTTGCTGAGGATATTTGTAGAGATACTTCATGTAGGAATGGGTGGGGGTTGAGTCAATATAAAAATAATATTCCTTTACGTCTTCGCCGTGATTTCCCTCAGGGCCGGTGAGGCCGAACAGACGTTCCTTGATAATAGGGTCTTTGCCATTCCAAAGGGCCAGCGCAAAACACAAATGCTGTTTTTCATCGGAAATGCCGGCCAGCCCGTCTTCGCCCCAACGGTAGGCGCGCGAACGGGCATGGTCGTGGGGGAAGTAATTCCAGGCGTCTCCGTGTTCGCTGTAATCCTCGCGGACGGTTCCCCACTGACGTTCGCTCAGGTAAGGTCCCCACTTCTTCCATGGAGCTTTCTTTGCTCGGGCTTCTTCAAGACGGTACTGTTCGGCATTCATCGATCGTCTCCGGGCACATGCGCTCTCCTATAAACAGAGCTATTTTCTATGAGCTCTAGACCAGCGGAAAAGAACTGATAGTCTAGAACCTTCTATGTTCGCGCGCAGCCATTATCAGAGCTTGTGAGTATAGTCCTCCTCCTCTGTTAACTCTTGGGGCTCCAGTTCACCTTCATAGAGAGCGCGTCTCTCCGGCTCCATGGCATCCAGCCTTTTCCTGGCTTCTTCGGGAGTCACAGCGTCCAGGGTGCCATCTTCGTTTTGCACAATCACACCGCTATGTCTGACAAGTTTGACTCGTCGCTTGCGCTCCTCCTTATCAGGCGTGCAGACGAGCTGGCAATTAGAGCAGACATAGTAGATCGGATTAGGCGAAAAGGTGTGGTAACGTCCGCCAGGTGCTGCGGGGCGCTTGTTAAAAGCCTCAAGATTCATGGGTGCCACAGCAATGACCTCTTC
>CAYUBU010000115.1:0-10636 GCA_964443105.1 uncultured Nitrospirota bacterium | reverse complement strand
TCAGCAGGCCGGCCGCCACCATCGCCAGGGGACCTGACAGGTGCATCGCGCTGGCCAGAGCATAGCCGCCCATCACAATGGCCAGGGTGATCATCACCTCCACCTGGTACTGGTCGATGCTGCGCAGCATCAGATACCCGGTGTAACCCATGAGCACTCCGAACAACGCACCGCCTACCGCCTCTTTCAGGAACAGCAGGCCGATCTCACCGGCGCTGATTTCATGCCCGCCAGCAGCGATTCCCAGTATGACCAGGAACACCACCACTGCCACACCGTCGTTGAACAGCGACTCGCCGGCGATCTTGATCTCCAACGACTTGGGCGCGCCGGCGGTTTTGAGGATTCCCATCACCGCTATGGGATCGGTGGGCGAGATCAACGCGCCAAACAGGAGGCAGTAGATGAAGGGGAGCGGAATCTCGAGCCAGAGGAGTATAAACCAGGTCGCGCCGCCGACCAGGAAGGTGGAGACCAGCACCCCGCCGGTGGCGAGTCCCAGGATTACCCACTTCTGCCGCGCCAGATCGTTGATGTTAACATGGAGGGACCCGGCGAAGAGCAGAAAGCTCAGCATACCCTGCATCAGCGTATCGGTGAAATCGATACTCTGCACCAGGTCCTTGGCATAGTGTACTGACTGCACACCCAACGCGCCGGCGATGATGACAAAAACCGATGCCACCAGCGCGATCACCATCACCCCGATGGTGGTCGGCAGGCCGATGAAGCGGTAGTTGAAATAGCTGAACACGGCGGCAAGGGTGATCAGGATAGCAATGATGTTGAGCAGTTCCATGATAAGTCACGTCGGGTGCGGCAGCCTCTTTACCTGCTGTGTCGCTGCGATTCTGTGCCAGCCTCGCTGACAGGCGATCATCAATGGGGAACAAGGCAGCTAGCCCGGATATTGCATGAGTGATCGTCGTGAGAGGTCGTAGAGGTGCCACAGGCAAGGCGCAGAAGATTTTCTGGCTGAAGACATATTGAAATATTTCAAAGTCAGAAAATTTTCTGTAACGCCGCATGTGGCAGACTATCCGGCCTCGTAATAGACTTACTCATGCAATATCCGGGCTTGGGCATTGGTGATGCAAAACTCAAACTCCCGCGGCACAGTCAGGTCAAGCAGAAATGCAAATTCCAGGCAGCCCCTCCGACTCATCCTTCATGGTTTGTCGAAGAGCTTCAATCCGAGTGGTTTCTGCATGAGATCAAAATGACGGTCCCTGGAGAGAATCTCTCTGTCGTGCGTTCTTGCGCTGATGGCAATCATAAGGTCGGGAATAGCTATACCATGAAGCCCCTTCCGTTTCAGGAGGAATTGCGCCTCCATGATCTCATTCCATAGCGTTGGGGGATCTTCCAGCAGGGGAAGGGCCCCGAAATAATCCAGAAGATTGTTAAACTCCTTTTTGTTTCTGGCTGAAGGGACAAGCTCCGCCTTTATCAACGGTGTGGTACAGACCATCGCCTGTTCAAGCAAACCGTCGACCACCCTTGCGTAGGGTGAAGATCCGTCTCTGAAAAAATCGACCCACACAGATGTGTCCACGAGAATCTGATTCATTTCGATGTTCGATCTCTGCGCAAAGACTCAAGGTCGATATTCAGGTTAAGCTTTCCTTTCAACCCCCTCAGCTTCTCGATCTTCTTCTTGTGAATCAGTTCCTGCAGAGAAAGAATGATCGTGCTTGTCTTGGATTTGGTTTTGGCCAGTTCCATAGCCTCCTTCAAAAGATCTTCCGGAAGATCGACTGTCGTTCGCATACAAAATCTCCTTTTTGATGCATTAATATTGCATATAATTTACATAATTTGAGCATCTGTCAAGGAGAAATTACATGCACTTTCTTCCGCCGGCTTTCCATGGACTTATTCTAGTTCGCCGCAAGCGGGCTCTCGTGATGTCATATCCGGCAGGCAAAAATTGATGGAAAAAACTGAAAATGTGGTCAAGTTGCAAAAACTGATGACTTGCCAGCCCCGTGAGAAGCGCAGCTTCTAATGGGGACTTAGCCTCTCGGGGGCTGTCGTCACCATTTCATGGGCAAAATGGGCGTTTTAAGGCAAAAAAAGAGACTTTTTCTTGAGCAAAAACGAGAAATTTACAAGACGTAACGTGGTCCGACCCCGAGAGCGAAACCAAGACTGCTTCATCATACGGAAAAAGCATCATGAATTCAATCGGTTTACGTGGTCCGACCTCGCAAGCCCCCCCAGTCTTTTGATGAAGAGATTACTATTATATTTCGCGACTTTTCCCCTTCACGAACCACTAAGAAACTGATTAGATATTTTGCGGAAAGTGCCGTATTTTGCTCTAACCTTTAGGGGGTAACCATTTTGCAAGAGAGATTAAGACTTCTTCTGCTGTGTGCGGCATTCTGGCTCGCGGCAGCAGGTCCTGCTGCCGCCTTGATGGTGGAGCTGACGACCCCGAACGGCTCCGACTTGCCGATGATGACCTATGCCACGGTCAATGGGTACGTGGATAGCACCGACGATTCCATCTTTCATGTGGAAGTGTCCCTGGCGCCGGGGCTGGGCGATTATCTCAACGCCGGTTCCAATTTCGGGATGGATAAGTTCTTTATCAATACGGAGCTCGACTTGAGCTGCAGCATGATCACGAACCTGAATCCCGACGATTGGAAGATCTCTTTCGGTAAGAATGTAGCCGGTTTCGGTCGTTTTGACATCAAGCTCGCCGGGGGCGGCAACAGCCGCACGGACACCTTTGCCTTCGACATCGACTACACCTCACCTGTCACAGAGGCCGACTTCTTCGCTCTCTCTGAAGGCAATGCCGGAAACGGACAGGGACATTTCGCCGCGCACATCGGCGGCTTCAGTTATGATGGCTACGGCAGCCTCTATGTGAGAAACGTTATTCCCGAACCCGCCTCCCTGCTCCTCCTCGGCTCAGGCTTGATCGGCATCATCGGCCTGAAGCGAATGAAACGGTGACGCAAGGGAGTCTCCAGAGGGTCATCTTAAAGATTAAGCCTTCCGTCTCGGTTCAAATCGATCATACTGCTAAACTGAACATGTAGGATGTACGCCTGATTAGTCCCCCTGATCTTTTCCCTGGAAGTTTCCTTCCGACTTGGCGAGTAGTCGCCCGAAGGGTTTGCGCCATGCTTGCGCCAAGGCGGGGACACGCAGCACCTGGCGGATCTTGTCGAGATTGTCACGATCGAAATAGAGTAGATGAGCTATACCGCGCACCGACACCTGCTCCGGGTCGGTCTTGATCCGCTCGATGGCGTCCCCCGCGCCCACCTCCCCTTCTGCCAGCACCCGGAGATAGAATCCAAGGCGACCGCTTGCCAAAAACCGGCGGGAAAAGCCCGGCATCTCCATCCTCAGCTCCAGCTTGTAGCAGGGGACCCGGGGTTGGCTCACCTCCAGCAGGGCGCCGCCGACCTGAAAGACGTCGCCGATGTGGATCCGATCGTCGGGCATGTCCTCCACGGTGAGATTCTCGCCGAAATAGCCGTAGGCCAGATTGTCCCACCCAAGCTCGCGCTTCCAATAACGATAGCTGTCAGTATCATAGACGTAAACCGCCTTGTCAATCCCGCCGTGCACGGTCAGGTCGGCCTGGCCGTCGCCTTCCAGGTTGAGTCTTTTCACCATGACCCGTCCCGCTACCGGTTCTTTGAAGATGCCGGTGGTAACGGATTTGCCGTCGTGAACGAAGGTTTTGGGCAAGGAGACATTCACGGACAGCAGTTTCATGCGAGCAACCTCCATCCTGAGGGCGGGCACATGTGGCAAGACGTTTTCCCGCCCCCTCTACGCCACGGGGGGCAAACGTTCTCAGCCTTCAGAAGAGGGAAGCTATTAACAAACCAGTGACCTGAAAACTCCAACGTGTCATGTGTAGGTCCGGTCCCCTGGAGGTCCGACCCCGCAAGAACTTCCTACTCCGCCGGCTTTTTTTCCAGCAGTACTAAATCGATTACAAATATCAGACGGGCATTCGGCGGGATGGTATTCTGCACCCCCTTGGCGCCATAGGCAAGGTCAGGGTGCAGCATCAGCAAACGTTTGCCGCCCTGCTTCATTCCGATCACCCCTTCGTTCCAGCCTTCCATAACTTTATCGGTACCGACAATGAAAGAAACCGGTTTGCCATCTCTGCGGGTGTTGTAGAACTCTCTTCCTTTTTCGCCGTTCTCGTCCAGCCACCCGACGAAATGTATGGTGGCCACATCGCCGAAGGCTGCGCTTTCACCGGCTCCTCTTTTCAGATTTTTATACTCGGCCCCCCGTGCCGTGGTCTGAAAGTTATCAGCCGCAAGTGCCAACCGGGGTGCCAGAAGGAACAGAATCAAGAAACTTGTTGTGTGAAGTGCTCTTTTCATTTCGACCTCATCAGTTGGCACAGGCCGGGTCGTCATTGCCCCAGTGTGACCGGCACCATCCTTCTTCTGCAATCAAAGCATGGCCTTCGTTACTCGGGTGAAAACAGTCGCCACCATTCACATGGGTGTCGCTAAACCGGACATCATAAATGTCCGTATACCGGGCATTGGGAAGGGCACCGGAGGCACGGTATTCTTCCAGGACGTCACGGAGGATCGGGTTGTAGGTGTCACGGATGATTCGGTGAAAATCTTTTCTGCGCCGGCAATTGGGTCCATCCCCGGCATAAACAGTGTCAGGGTCTTCACGGGAAATGCTGTTCTCACAATCGTCCGATGGGCTGTCGAGTAGATTCTCACAGGGCACGAATGGCCACGCAAACAACAGGCACCATAAGTTATTCCGTTTGGCGTTCCACAGCCAGTAAATAGCCGGGATACCGGAAAGGTGAATCTGTGCATTGCGGGTGGCAGAGTGTGCCGCCAGCAGATCCAGGCCGGCACGGTATTGGGTCTCGAATAACAAAGGGTCAGTCATGCTGGCCATGTCTGGAGCACAAACATCATTATTGCCCAGAAAAACGGAGATCATGCCCGCCTCGCCTGAAGGTGTTTGACCTAAGGCATTGATCATGCCTTGTGCCTGTCCCGCAAAGTCGGCCATGACAGAACCGCTGACGGCATGATTGAATAGGGCATCACGGCCGGCATTGTTTTCATAGTAGGCAACAGGGTTGAATGTTTCGATGCGTTCATTGAACGCATTCACACTGTCGCTGCCGTTATAACCGGTGGACCAGACCGTTTCGTGGTGCAATTCGCCAATCGTGCCGTCTGCTGCCTCGCCTTCGCCGATAGAATCGCCGATATTGAACTGGTTCTCAGGAAAGGAGAAATTGAAAAAACCCAGGGCGATGCGAAGGATGACGACCACGTCGCCTATGCCAAACAGTCCATCCGGTTGCGGGATGCCTGAAACCACCGGCGCCACATCGCCGTGCGTAATTTGTTCAGGTGACAGACTACGGCCGCCGTAAAGGGTCTGGAGGCCCCACAACACATCAGCCGTATTGACCTGCCCATCGATATTAAGATCACCATCGTGAATCGCCGCCGGTGCAGGAGTGTGCACAAGAGAACAGACGATGAATAACAGACACTGAAACAAAACCAGCTTCAGATTCATATCACATATCCCGGCCGCCGCATATCCGATTAATTGCCCTATGATCGCCCAGAAAGAGTACCATTTCCCTAAACGCCTGCACAAGCCATTCGGGCATTTTTTCAACATGGCGTGGATAAGGGTGGTCGGTAGAGCAAGCCGATGCAGCTTCTGTGACGCCTTCAATTCTGCGGCCTCAATGGGGCTTCCAAGGGAGAAAAACATCGCGCTTTACGACAAAACAATAATCGATTCAACGCGTTCACGGGGTCCGCGCCGGGAGGGGTCGCGTTCCAAAAAGTGTAGCCGAAGTCAAGGAGTGTGGCATATAATAAATGTAGATATTTTAATGGATGTATCCGGTCAGAATTTGAACTGATGACCGTAAAACACAAATCATGGCAAATATCAGGAGGAATCTATGGAAAGGCTCGCATCGGTAGACGGTCTTGTCATCAGTCAGCAGAAGGAGTGGGGTGAGATCGTCACAGGCTTTGAGACGAAGAACCAGTACGCCGTTATGGACCCCTCGGGGCAGCCGCTCTATACTGCCGTTGAAGAGGACGGTTCCACTCTCATGCGGCTCTTTCTCAAGTCGCTGCGTCCCTTTGAAATCACTGTCACCGGTCCTGGACAGAATACAATCTTGCGAGCAAAAAAGCCGTTCCGTTTCTATTTTCATGAGTTGGAGGTGGTTGACCCTCACGGCAAAGTACTGGGATTGATCAAGCGACGCTTTTCCATTTTGCGCCGGAGATACACGGCCCAAGACACCGCCGGAAAAGAGTTGTTCCAACTCTTCGGTCCCCTGCTGAAACCCTGGACCTTTGAGATCATGCGGGGCGGCACAAGCCACGGGAAGATCACCAAGAAGTGGAGCGGATTGCTCAAGGAAGGCTTCAGCGATGCAGACAACTTCGGTATTACCTTTCCCCGGGGATGGGATCAGAAGGCCAGGCTCATCCTCTTGGGCGCCGTGTTTCTCATCGACTTTGCTCATTTCGAAAACGGCAATAGCAGCAACCATTAGATAACAGAGCAGATTCTCAAGGGGAGTCTCTCAGGGTATAAACTCCTTACACCTTGCCCACCATTGACTGGCCCTAATGATTGCCTGGCAGGCAACCACCTCGTCGGAAGATATGTCGAATTTCATAACCTTCATCCATGGCTCAATAGCAAACCGGCCGCTCTGCATGAAACACCATCGCCGCCCTATGGGATGTTCCTCGGCTGCCATCCAGTGACTACCCATGATCCAAGGCTTCACCTTAGAGGCGCACCCGTGGATATACATAGCGATGGTCGTGTCATCGAAGCAGACGTCTAAGGGCTCAAAGCTGCACCCCGTTGTGTCCATCTCCGGGTCGACCAAAATCTCCAGATCCTGAAAGGAGAAACAGGGACACACCGCACCGATTACCGCATCACCCTTCTCACCGATTTGATCGAGGTCTGGGGCCCCAACGCATAACTCATCCACCGTCCCGTTCTCTTTGATTATAGTGACTCCCGCCTCATTCTCCCTGCAGGCCACCGGGTCCGCCCCCGAAGGGACGGCGACAAAACACAGCAAACAGACGAGAACTGCACCGTATAAATATCCTGTCCATTTCATGGCGACTCCTCCTTTGATTTATCCTTGTCGCCCTGCTGTTTCGCCTCCTTTCACAAGGGCCCAAAAAAGCCGAACTCACCAAAGGCTTTCTCCTTCGGCAGCTCGGCCATCTCTTGCTTCCAACCATTTCAAAGACCCGCCGCTTTCTGTCCTCTTCTCACGAAGAGTTTGGCTTTATCGGGAAGTCTATTTTCTAACGAACGGCGATTTTTCCCCTTTCGTCTTTCTTTGTTTTCTTAAAGTTTTGCGGGAATCCGCCAGATGCCCTCCTCTGATATTTGAACTCTACTGCCGTTTCCAGAACAGGTCAAGCCGCTTTGTTTCGGTGAGGTCCTGGTCAACATTGAACATTTGATGCCTTTGGTTTTGCCAATGAATTCAATTAATCCCGTGTTCAGACCCCCGAGACGATGGACCGAGAGGATCCTTTCTCCTGCCGTCTTCACAGCCCTTTGCGGGCAATCAGGTAAAGAACCAGAATCCCTAATGCCGCAACGGCAGTCGAACCGATGGTGGCGATCATCGATACATCCATTTGAGTTCCTCCTGGGAAATTATCTGTGTCATTCAGCTGCTTGCTTGTCGACAACTCATGGACCGCACTGCTTATTTGGGGCCTGGCGGCACCAAAAGAATACAGGTCCCGAAGTACCAGCACAAGAAGAGTATCAGCCACATTGTGGGAGCCGACTCCCGATCCCCTCTTCTTGAAAGCCTTCTATGTCATGATCAAAATATGCTTAACAAGAATATCAGGAAAGTACCTTAGAATCGGTAATTGTCAAATCGTATCGCCGGCCCGGGATTGCCCTTTCTGAAAAGTTATCAACAAAAAGGCGGCCTGACAACTTCAAAGTGGCATAAGTCGGCTCCCTGGTCTTTCTTTTTTGCCCCACTCTCCCCTTACTTGATTCTCCGCCAGGCCGGTGACCAAATCAGCAACAACCCCTCAGGGTTTCCCTACTGCGGTGCCCCAAATGTCAAATTTTTATTGTCAATAATCCCAAACCGTTATAGCATATTCATAACCCGGATATGACGATCTTTTTTCTCATTAGACAGAATCGAGCCGCCTGTCGCGATGTATAAGCCGGTAGAAAAAGGGTTTTGCATGCATGCCGACTGGATGCAGACCCAAGACTTCATCAACACGTTTCAGGGAGGCCGCCATGAAAGCAAAAGCCATTGTCATCCTATCTCTCGTCTTATTCACAACGACCGCTTGTTCGCACCGGATTTATGGAACGGTACTGCCGCAAGCAGACGGCTCCTATAAGGCAATCGGCTCCGCCAAGAAAGAACCGGAAGCTTTCAAGATGGTGCAGTCGGATGCCAAAACAACATGCAAGAAAGAGGGTGACTTACAATTCTATTCAATCGATCAGAAATCCAAATATGTCGGTCCGAAATTGACGGACGGCACTGAAACAGGGATGAAGGGACTGGCATTGAAACTGGCAGAAGCGGCTGCGAAAAACAACACCCAATACAATTATACCGTCGAGATGCTTTTCAAGTGTCGGTGATACTCTCTTGCGGTGTCGGTTCTTGAAAAAAAACACTCAAGACCTGGCACCGCATCAATCCATGGCACCGCATCAATCCAACAAAGAGACAATGAAGCGGCTGAGGTCGCAGAGTTGGACCAGACCAGTGTGGGACGATTGGCCAGAATGGTTGTTAACTCATTCAATGATGTCAACAAATCCCTGTAACTACAGCCAGACCGACGTGTCAGGGGTCGCATATCAGATACAGGCGGTCTATTTTAATGTGGCTCCCAACGTCGACGGCCTATCCATAGGAGATCTCACAGGTTATCCCCTGCATAACTTCTATTTTGGTTTGGATGCCCAAGACACGACAAACTACGGTTATTATGATGTGAAGATTACCGATGGAGGGAACCAGGGGATCGACGAAGGACAGAATTACACATACACCATTAACATATGGGGGACCGGCCCCTTCCTGGATACGTATTTCAGCGAACAGGCGAATCAAGCCTCTTATCTGGCAGCCCTGGATATCAAGAATGGCGGATCCGGTGAAGCGGGAGTTGTCACAACGTATGAACCCGCGGGAACCGGCGAACCTGTTCCTGAGCCTTCCACGCTCCTGCTCCTGGGGTCCGCGCGGTCTATTCGGCCTTATGGGTCTTCGAAAGAGACCGGCCGCGTCATAAAAAAGCCCAGAATGACACAGGGGTGAGTCTCCAGGGTCACTTCTCTTTCGATGCCATCTTCTCCTTGAGTAACTCTATCAGAAAAGCCCTTTCCTTCCGATCCAGCTCGTAGGCGGCTACATGAAACTTATTGATGCGGGATTTTTCCTGTAAGAAATAGATAAGATTTGGAAGGAGTCGGATCCCATCCTGGAGGAGCGCCCTCAATTCGACCGCGGCCTCCAAATCAGGGCTGGGGCTTTTTCGACGATTGATCTCATCCATCAGCCTCTTGAGTTCCTCAGTCCAATCATCAAAATTATTTTCCATTCGGGTATAGTGGGCCGCATCACCGACGATCCAGAGTTTCATCGACTGCAGTTCGGCCCGGGTTAACTCTTCACCATGCTGGAGTTTATTGAGAACTTTCCTGATTTCATCTTGAGTGGTGTCCTGAATATATTCCCGCAAATGTCCTTCAAGATCAGTCAAGACCGCCAAAAGCTTATGATAGGCACCTTCCGCCGACCTTCCTTCTGCATCTTCAAAGCTCTGGTTTAATTCTTTATACAGTTCAGCAGGCACCGTCATGGGTTTTCTCCATATAGGTATGATCCCATTCCTTCGCTCTTTCGAAGCTTCCCAAGAGGGACGTCCATAAGATGATAAGTTTCTCTTTTTTGCGTGATTACAATCTTGTAATCTTATGGGCGTCCCAGCGAGGTTCCATCCCCCAGGGGTTCCAATTCCTATCACTTTATCATTTATCGTTCACTATTTAGGAAACTTTTTTCACAAAAAAGGCAATTGTTTACATGCAAGAAACGCTCAATGGCTCAAAGGATCGGAGAAAATCGACGCAATCGGCCCGGCGGGAAATTCCACATACACCATTGACATATCGGGGACCGGCCCCTTCGTGGATACGGACTTCAGCGAACAGGCGAATGATCTCTCTTATCTGGCAGCCCTGGATCTCAAAAATCACGGATCCGGTGAAGCCGGAGTTGTCACGACCTTTGACCCTCAGGGAACCGGCGAGCCTGTTCCTGAACCTTCCACGCTCCTGCTCCTGGGCTCCGGTTTATTCGGCCTTATGGGTCTTCGAAAGAGACCGCTCACGTCATCCACAAGTCCCAGATGACACTCGGCAAGAGCAGACGAGTTTCTACAGGGTCTCATCTAGAATAATCCCTATTCTGTAACCTTCCAGATGGATCATACTGCTAAACTTGATATTTAAGATGTGCCCTTGGTTAGTCCTTTCATAGAACAGCTGCTTTTTCATGCCCAACATATCTACCCTAATTCCCGCC
>CAYUBU010000114.1:0-6268 GCA_964443105.1 uncultured Nitrospirota bacterium | reverse complement strand
ACCAATTTTTGCCGCACTCGAATCGGACCGGATGAGAACGGGGAACTTCTTTCAGCCGTCCCCCCAAAGCAGGGATCACATACGGTTCACTCCGTGGCCCTCGCCGATGGCCTCGTCATGGCTGATGCCGGGAATTCTCGGCGGCCGGCACAGACATCTCCACCATACCTTAGAAGTGAATAGCCGATGAGCTTTGGGCGAGATCAGGATTTTCTGCAAGCCGTGGTTCTGTCCCGATCATCTCGCGGGATGATGGATAGACCGGCCGGAGCGGGCGCCATGTACTATCCCTCCACTAAGATGGAAGAAGCGTACCTGTTTCCGAGCCTCTTCGGAAGGGATCATTCTTTTTCAGGAGGGCTTCCAGATCGCTGCGTTTCAATGGTTTAGAAAAAAGGAAACCTTGGAGTTGATCGCAGTTCATCGATTGCAGCATTTGCAGTTGATGCTCGGTTTCTATGCCTTCGGCAATCGCCTTGATGTTCAGATTGTGGGCCAGCATAATGATTGTCTTCACAATCTCCATGTTTCCCGCATCACTGCTCATCCGGCTGACAAAGGAGCGGTCTACTTTCAATGCCGTAATCGGGAACTGGTGCAGGTAGCTCAATGACGAGTATCCGGTTCCGAAATCGTCCACGTAAGCGTCTACACCAAATTCCTTCAGTTGTTCGAGCAATGATGCAGCCATTTCCGGCTTCTTGACAAGCATTCTCTCGGTGATCTCCAATTTAAGGCTGCTTCCATCGAGACCGGTCTCCGCAAGAACGTCTTTGACGTCCTGGACCATGCGCGGGGAGAAAAATCTGCTGGAAATGTTCACACTTACTGTAAGCGGCGGTTGTGATGGAAACCGGTCTTGAAACGAGCGGATTTGACGGCATGCTTCCCGGAGCACCCAACGACTGATCGGAACAATCAAGCCCGTATCTTCGGCAACTGGGATGAACTCCCCAGGAGATATGAATCCATGCTTCGGGTGTTGCCACCGGATGAGTGCTTCGAATCCGACGGTGGTGCATGTTTTGGCGTCCAGTATCGGCTGATAAAACAGTTCAAAATCCTCCCGTGCGATCGCTTTGCGAAGCCCTGTCTCGAGCTTCAGCCGGTCCACCACTCGGGTGTGCATGTCAGAATCAAATAATACGTACCGTGCTTTCCCGTTTGTCTTTGCATGGTACATGGCAATATCCGCGTAATTGACAATGTCTTCCGACCGGGAAGCTCCTTTCTTTCCCAACGCTATACCTATACTGGCTGAAACAAAGAGCTCTTGCCCTTTAATGGCCAAAGGTATTCTGAGTTCTTCCTGCACTCGCCTGGCTACCATTTCTGCAGCACTAACGTCTTTGATGTCAGCCAACAGAATGGCAAACTCGTCACCGCCGAGGCGGCCAACAGTATCCCCGGGCCGCAAAGATCCCTGTAGCCTTTTTCCAATAGCATTCAGCAACTGATCGCCGGCTTGGTGTCCCAGGCTGTCGTTGATCAGCTTGAACCGGTCGATATCCAAAAAGAGAACGGCAAACATGAATGACAAGCTTCGCTCGGCAATCGAGGCGGCATGCTCGAGCCGATCCATAAACAACGCCCTGTTGGGGAGGCCCGTCAAGGCATCGTGAAATGCATCGTGGATCAGCTGTTCTTCTGCTTCTTTTCGCTTTGTAATATCGGTCAACGATCCTGCCATCCGGTAGGGCTCACCGGACTGGTCCCTAACCACCAGCCCCCTGCAAAGCACCCAGCAGTAGGCACCATCACCGTGCTGCATGCGGTGTTCGCTGGCAAAATGGGAGGTGACCCCTTTGAGGTGGGTTTGCAGGTCCGATTCCACCCTTTTCCGATCGTCACGATGAACCCGATTTAACCATTCATCCAGATTGTGGGAGACCTCCTCGTCATTGAGGCCCAGCATGGTCTGCCAGCGAGGTGAATAATAGACATGATCGGTCTTCATGTTCCAGTCCCAGAGGCCGTCATTTGCCCCTTGGGCGGCCAAGGCGTACCGTTCCTGACTCACCCGCAGTTTCTCTTCCGTCTGTCTCCGCTCTGTGATCTCCTGCTCCATTCGTTTGTTGGTGCTTTTCAGCTGGCCGGTACGGCCTTCCACCTGCGTGCGGTAGCGCTTCAAATTTCCGAGCATATTCTTGAAGGCCTTGGCCAGGTCTGATATCTCGTCTGCACTATTCTCCTTGATTGTATGATCGAGCTTCCCTTGGGAGATCTCCTGGGCAATTGCGGCAAGTTCCTTCACCGGCGACGTGATTCTTTTCGTCATGAACAAAGTGAGAAAGATTCCGGACAACGTGATGATGGATGTGACGATAGATATGGAGAACAGGAATTGTCGGACGCGGTTCAGCAACCCCTGCTCGCTTATCCCCAGCTGCACGTAGCCGATGATCTCTTCCTCGGCCTCCGTGATGACGTCTTCCGAGAGAAACCCTGCCGCACTGACAACGGGAGCCAGAATGTCAATGTAATACTTGCCATCTTGACCGTTTACGACTTGCCTGTGTCGAGTCTCGGGAAATTCGGCCAATGAATGGAGCCCCGAGGCATCAGGTATGGCGGCCCCTGAAATATACTTTTGCGAATAGAGTTCCCTGTTCTCACGATCCATTATACGGACGTAGGCTATATCGGGATTTACGGCAAGGCTCTTGATAATCTGCCTCATGGATTCCTGATCCCGCGTATAAATCCCGTATTCGCTGTTCTGAGATACCATTTCCGCCAGCATCACGCCATGTTCCACCAGCTCTTCAAAGGTGTGGGACTTTTCATCATGAACCACATAAAGAGCGATCACCAATGAAGTCGTCATGACGAGCGCGATGGAGAGAACATTGAACTTCCTGGCAAGGGTGAATCGCCCTATAGAATTTTTTTTCGCCATCAGTAACGTCCTCAGAAGACTTCTTGAGCGTTCTGGAAAAGCCGTTCCGGAATCTCCACCCTCATGTGATCCGCTGTCTTCCGGTTCAGAGAATAAATAATTCTGCGGGGCGGTACCGGTGCCACCTCATCCGCGCTGGCACCTTTTAGAATCTTGACGGCAATTTCGCCGCACTGTTTCCCGATATCCTGATAATCCCTATCAAGTGAATAAAGGGCGCCCGCTTTGACCCATTGACTTGAGAGCCCAATGAAAGGAATCCGGTTGCGAAAGGAAAAAAGGAGGATGGTTTTCGCTGTCTGGGGTGTCAATACCATCGAATCGCTGACTCCCCACAGGACATCGACCTCACGGCCCAGGCTCTTCATTGCCCCGGGGAGTTTCTCCGGCGTATCAACCATTTTTGCCACCAGTGTGAGTCCCATTTCGTCGGCAACGTCCTGGGCCCGTCTGATCGCACCGTCATTTTCGAGGGGGTTATAGAGGACGCCGACGGTTCTGGCATGGGGGAGAAATTCCCGGATCCACTCGAATTGGGTCAGTACGGGAAAATCGAGAAAAACGCCTGTGGCATTGTTCAATGGCCTGAAATTTTCCGGCTTCAACACCATGCAGGCCACCACCGGGGTCCGTAGGTTCGCACGAAGTGCGGCCGTTGTTGCTGCACTCCCCAGGGTGACGACGAGCTTCGCCGCCCCTTGTTGCTCCAGATTGCGAAGAAAATCCATACCTTTCTCGGGATCACCCTCCTCATAATGGAGCTCATAATCCACCGCCCCATCCTGCAGGCGGAGGGTTGCCTGCAAGCCCTCGATCGTTTCTTCGTATGCCTTCCCGCGGCCGCTGGATAGAATCACTATTCGACTGTCCAGGGCCGAAACAAGATCGGCACAAAAACCGACAATCAGGAGGACTGACCCGAGCAGGGTGGTAACCAGGAAAAGTTTTTGTCTTGACACATGCATGGCTGCGATCGTTTTAGAACTGGTAGGTCAGTTTGAAACGGAAAATCTGGTCATCCTGTTGGATCACGTCCTGCTCGTGCTCTTCGGAGGCAGGATGCTCGAAGTTCTTGTCGAAGAGATTGTATACGGTGAGGGAGGCCTTCAGACCTGTCACCAGATTCCCGCTGAAGAGCGTTACATTGGTAATGAAGAAATCATCAAGAATGGTGCGGGAAAGGGTCTTTCTCTTTCCCGTATATTGTTCTTCAATGCCGAGGAAGATTTTCTCCCTAAAAAGAGGCAAGATCAGGTTGAATTTTCCGAGATGCTTGGGGGAATTGGACAAGATTTTTCCCGTTGTTTCATTCTCTGTTTCCTGAAAGGTGTAACTGAGCCGCCCATTCAGGCCGCTCGCCCAGTGCCCCTCCAGTTCAAATTCCAGACCCTTGGCTTTGACTTCATCCAGATTATCGAAGAAAAGCAAGTCGTCAGAGTCGGTCTTGAGGTTAATCAGATCTTTGGTCTCGTAATAGAAGGCGGCGATGGTCCCGTTCAGGTGTTCGCCCACATACTGCTCGTAGACAACCTCATAGGTGTCGATGGTCTCGGCATCGAGATCGGGGTTCCCCTTTTGAGACTCACCGCCGTCGTTGTAATAGAGCTCGTAGGCATTGGGGGCGCGAAATGCCTGGCCGTAAAGAAACTTGATTGTGGCAGTATCGACCGGAGTATAGATGAGCGCGGCCCTTGGATTGGTGGTATCCCCAAAGGTATCGTAGTCGTCGTACCGCAAGCCCACGTTGAATCGAAAGTGATCGGACATCCTGAATTCATCCTGAATATAAAGGGCCCAGTAATCAGAATCCCTCTTGTCATCCAGATACACGCCGTCAACATCGAAGTTCTTCTGGTCCTGGTCCGTGTTCTTTTGATAATCGGCACCCATAATAAATTTGTGGGTATCAAACAGCTCTTTCGTCAACTGGAGCTCGCCGCGCCACCACTTTCCTGTGACATCATCCTTGTTCACAACGATATAGGGATCGTCGTCCTCGGAGTAGTCGACCGCATAGTCCCCGTCGTAATAATACTTGTTGTAGTTGACCCGGGCCAGAACCCCCAGCCCATCATTATAGGTGTGCTCATACTTGAGGTCGAGATAGAGCGACTCATCGCCGATTCGATTTCGGGGATCATTGAACTCAATCCCCCAGGGCGCCGTTGGGATATCTTTGTCCCGGTCTACGTATGCGCCTTCGAACGTGAAATCACGGAAAGATAATTTGGCAAAAAGGCTTTCAAATTCATCCTCGTCGCTGTCCTCTGCAAATCCATTGTTCGTGTCGGGGTCGTTGAATTCCTCGAAAAAGAGCCGGTCTTCTCCGTCACTCTCATAGTAGGTGCCCGAGAAAACGGCTTCCAGCCCGTTCTGAAACCGATTGCCGTAGCTCAGTCGCGCCCTGTAGGTATCATGAGTGCCGGCCTCACCGGAAACCTCAAGACCCTGGAGGTCCCGGCCTCGCTTTGTCATCACGTTCACCACACCGAAGAAGGCGCTGGTTCCGTAAATGGAGGAGCTGGGCCCCCGAATGATCTCCACCCGATCGATAAGATCCACATCGAGATAAAATTCCGTTCCAATGCCGGCAGAATCAAACACATTGTCGTTGGCCCGTATACCGTCGACCAGCAGGAGAATACGGGAGTTGTAATCCCCGGGGCGCTGAAAGCCCCGGACCCCCACATAGTCGTAGGCCCTGTCGTAGGCGGTGTAGAAACTCCGGACGCTCCGCAGAATATCCGCCAGGGTGCGGTACCCGTATTTCTCGATCTCATCCGCGGTGACGATGGTCACCGACGAGGGGGCCTCATTGACCCGCTGTTCATACTTGGATGCGCCGTAGACGGAAGGGATCTCCTGGAAGAGAATCGACTCTTCCGTCATGGCAAGAAGCAGAGGTTCGGGGTCAGCCTGAGCTAGGCTCCGCGTCGGAGTAAAACAGACGGCGGCCAGACCCACCAGCAGGCCGCATAGCATGGAACAACAAATGGAATTATTCATGTCATCTCTCCCTGTGACTTTTTTCAATGCTCCTGAAGTTGTTTGAGGCAGTCTTCCAGCCCCCAAGACGGTCGTGGAAGGAACCCGCCAAGGCTGAACACTTCAGGCTGCCGTTTCGTGGGAAAATCCGGCTAATTGCGTATAGTCTTCAGATATATCGTCATCTTACTTCGTCTACTTTAATTATATAATGGAAGGCCATTTTCGTGGATAATAACTTGGTGTCCTCAAAGCGTTCTTGTCCGGAAACTCCAATATATTGTAAATATTAACAAATTTTCGCTTTTGACCTTACTTTGCCCCACCTTCAATCGCATTACAATGATTCCGTTAACTTAATTAGTTTCCATCCGGAAACGCCCC
>CAYUBU010000113.1:0-4040 GCA_964443105.1 uncultured Nitrospirota bacterium | reverse complement strand
CAAGAGCGCTTTCTCGTAAGTCGCCAAGGCATCCGCCATACGGTCCTGTTTCAAATAAGCCGTCCCGAGGAGGTTCAGGGCGTCCAGGTTATGCGGCTGGTATTTGACTGCGGCTTCAAAGAAACGGACTGCCTCATCGGGCCAGTTGGCCCCCAGGGCGCTGGCACCGGCAACCAGGTTGGCTCCTATATGGGCGGGATTCTCCTCGAGGACCCGGCTTGCCATGGAAATGGCCTGCTGGAACCGGCCGTTGTGATAGTAGGCCTGGCTGAGCAAAAAGTAGGGGACCGGGGAGACGGGATTGTTCTTGGTCACGTGAAGCAGGGCTGTTTCGGCACGGTCGTAATCCCCCATTCCCAGGGCGGCCGCGCCGATCACCAGCTGCGCCGCCCCGTCTTTAGGACGAAGGGCCAGGGCTTTTTCGCCTGCCGCCAGGGCCGCGTCGAATTTCTCCTCTTTCACATAGAGCTCTCCCATCTTCAGGTGTCCGGCGATAAAATCCGGGGCCGCCGCCACCGCCGCCGCGACTTCCGCCAGGGCCTGGGACCTCTCTCCCGTTTGCTCGTAGCTTTCCGCCACGCCCAGGTAGGCATTGAACTCCTTTGGTTTGAGGGTCTTGACTTTTTCGAACAGAGGCCGGGCCTGCTCCGGCCGGTTTTCGGCGAGAAGGATTCTGCCTTTGGCGAGGAGGGCCGGGACAAAATCTGGATCCAGTTCAAGTGATTTCTCCAACGATTCCCGGGCTTCGGCGGTATCACCTTGAATTGACCGGATCATGGCCAGTACAAAATGGATCCGCCCATCGTCCTGCCGGGCTTGAAGCGCAATATTTGCCTCGGTCCCGGCCTGGTCAGTTTCTCCGGCGTACAAGGCGGCTTCGGCAATCCGGACATGGAGTTCATAGTCCTCCATGCCGTGCTGCCGGGCCTCTTCGTATGCCTTGAGAGCGGCATAGTACTTCCCGGCCGTGCTGTAACCGTTGCCCAGAAGAAAATGGGCTTCCGCCGATTCGGGTGTCAAGGTGACGAGATTCCTGAATTCCACCACCGCCCCCTGCCCGTTGCCTTCGGCCAGATAGGCTGAACCCGTCTCCCGGTGCCGAGCCATCTTGGCGTTCCGGTTTTCACAGCCCCAAAGTGACAGGAGAAGTAAGGGGATGAGCAGGGAGAAGATAGAGAAGATGAGCCGGCTTTGTGGCTGCACTGGAGAACTCCGAAGGGATACAGAGCGAGATAACTTCACAACCCTTTGCTGCTTCCTTGCCTCGTTGTTGGATCATACTGCGTTGCAGCGTGCGATACAGTGCGCCTCACGCCTCGACTGCGTCGCGCCCCGGCCGCTCTGGTTGCGGATCTATGGGTGACGCAATGAAGAAATCGTTTATTGACTTCGAGGCTATCATATCAGCAATCCTGGTGCCGGAAAAGGGTTTTTCGTTCCATGGCGCCGGAGAAGGGAAAATGATGAACTTGGGCGAAACCGGACATCCCATGACGGGGACGATTGTCGAGAGACGGCAGGCAACCCGGTGGCGCCGCCCGCCGTCTGTTGACATTCAAGACGAGGTTTGGGTACTGTGGGTAGCGGGAGAGCAGGGGGGCGTTACATGGAGGAGGAGATCTTGAGGTGAGCTATGAGGAGCATCAGAAAACTCTCTGAAATGAAGGGGTATGTCCGTTCCGCCCGGGCGGAGGGCAAGTCAGTGGCCCTCGTCCCGACCATGGGCTATTTCCATGAGGGCCATCTTTCTCTCATCCGTGCCGCCCGATCGGAGAACGATATCGTGGTGGTGAGCCTCTTCGTGAATCCCACCCAGTTCGGTCCCGATGAGGATTTCGACCGCTACCCCCGGGATCTCAATCGGGATGTGGAACTCGCCCTGGCGGAAGGGGTGCACGTTCTCGTCCTCCCCGAAAAGGAAGAGATGTATCCCCAAGGGGAGGCGACCCGTATTTCCGTGGCCGGCCTTTCGGAGAAGCTTTGCGGCGCCAGCCGCCCCGGGCACTTTCAGGGCGTGGCCACGGTGGTTGCCAAACTTTTCAATATTGTCCGGCCCCATCGCGCCTACTTCGGGGCGAAGGATTATCAGCAGACGGTCATTATTCGCAAGATGGCGGCGGACCTCCATTTTGACCTGGACATCGTTATCCTCCCCACGGTCCGTGAAGAAGACGGTCTGGCCATGAGTTCCCGAAACGCCTATCTGGATGCCGACGAGCGCAAGGCTGCCGCCTGTCTGAAAAAGGCTCTCGATCAGGCCGTGCAGCGGATCAACGGCGGGGAGCGGAACGCCGATCGGATTCGGGGCGGAATTCGAGAGAGAATCGGACGGGAACCCCTCGCCCGGATTGACTACGTCTCCGTATCAGGTTCCACGACTCTCAGCGATGTCTCGGTGATCGAGGGGGAGATTCTGATTGCCCTGGCCGTCTTCGTCGGTGCGACGCGGCTGATCGACAATGTGGTTGTCCGGCTGTAGCGCCTGGATAGGGCCCCCAGTCCGGGCGGCGTGGCATCAGCGAAATCAGCGGAAAAAGGAAACCTTCAGCTCCGAGAGGATCGCCGCGAGCTTCGGAATCGGAAGGCCCACCACGTTCGTGTAGCACCCCTCGATTCGGCGGACAAAGAGGACCCCCTTTTCTTGAATGCCGTAGGCGCCGGCCTTATCCATCGGCTCTCCCGTATCGACATAGGCTTCAATCTCATCGCCGGGAATCTCTCTGAAATAAACCCGGGTACTCTCCTCCCCTATAATGACCCGACGGCTTTCCACCTCCATGACCGCGAGTCCCGTGATGACGTCGTGAGGTTTTCCGCAAAGGGCCTCCAGGGTCTGCACCGCCTCCTCACGGCTGGCCGGTTTGCCGAGAATGGATCCTTCCAGCAGGACCAGTGTGTCGGCACCGATGACCAGGCCCGATGAAATTCGCCGGGCAACGTCTTCGGCCTTTCTAAGGGCCAGCCCTCGGGCAACGGCGGCAGGCGCCGTCTCCGGGTCCCACGTTTCGGGGGCCCTACTCGGGATCACCTCGAAATCCAGGCCGATCTGTTTGAGAAGCGCTTTCCGCCGGGGTGACGAAGAGGCCAGGATGAGTCTGCTCACCGAGTCAGCCTTTCCGGTGCCATGGATCTCGCCACTGGGAGCATAACCTCAAAGAGAGCCATTCCGTCGATAATGGGGAGATCCAAAGGTTGTTTTTTCCACATGGACATTTGAATGCCGCTGCTATATAATTTTTTGGGGTTTCGGCGAAAAAACCAAGTCTAACAGATTCGATTCCATGAGCGAAGAGAAAAACGTCAAAGACCAAAGCTTCGAGTCTTCCCGCCGCTCTCCGCGAATGCTGAAGGTGGCCGCGGGGATGGCCGGCCTGGCCGCGATTGCCTACGGTGTCTGGTATTTTATCAAGAATGCCTCGGAAATTGACTTTCCCGTCTCCGACCATATGATCCTCTTTTCCATGGGCGCTATTGTGACGATTCTCTCCCTGGCGCTTTTGGTCATGGTTTTCCGGAATCTCATCAAGTACTATTTTGAAGGGCGGAATAGGCCCCCCCGGGCGAGAATCAAGACCAAGCTGATCATTGCCTTTATCAGCCTCTCGGTGATTCCTTCGATCCTCCTGTTCGCCATCGCCAGCTTTCTCATCACCACGAGTTTTGACTACTGGTTCAATGAGCGCCTGGAGAAATCTCTCCAGGAGTCCCTGGACGTGGCCGAGACCTACTACAGAAACAGCGAGCTCAACGCCATCTACTATGGCCGGCAGATCAGTAAACAGATTACCGATAAGAAGCTGCTCAACGAGGGAAATCTCAGGCAGCTCCGGAACCTTATCAATCAGAAGCAGGCGGAGTATAATCTGGGCGTGGTGGAGGTCTTCTCCGCGACCCATGAGGAGTTGGTGAAAGCCATGAATCCCGATGTCCCCTCCACGACCTTCGTGGGGCCCCGTTCCGAGATCATCGAGAGCGCGCTCCAGGGGAAGGAGGTCACCGAGAGCGAACCCGCCGGTGAAGGGGACATCATCCGGGGGGTG
>CAYUBU010000112.1:0-15574 GCA_964443105.1 uncultured Nitrospirota bacterium | reverse complement strand
GTTCTTGAAAGAAGTTTGCTGGAATACGGTAACCGGTATGTACCCTAGGATGATGTAAGGGGAGAGGACTTCAAAATTGCAATAGGCACGAGGTTGCCTGCCGTAAGTGCACCCGCAGGCCAGAGCAGTAGAGATAACTCTTACGGGCAAGCCTGGGTGCGTCGCACTGAGATCGATGATGTTGCCCGTCTGCGATGAAGGTAGGCTCTCCAAAGATCGCGATCCGAAGTATAAGGTTCACATGAATCGGCAGGTGGGCTCTTGGCAGGGTCAGCGATCCAGGATCATCTGATTGGTTCGGGACCGGGTTTCACCAATGGAGGTGACCCGGACAGCGGGGCGGTCATGGACCGGGCACTTGTTTTCACAGATGCCGCAGCCGGTGCAGAGTTTCGTGTCCAGATAGGGTCGCTTGAGACTCCGGCTCTTCCCGTCTCTCAGCTTGACCTCTTCCGTTTGGAACCAAATGGCTTTCGGTGAGGTGGGGCAGACTTCTTCGCATACGATGCACTCGGTGTTCATGGCCCAGGGGAGGCAGCGGCCCCGGTCGAAGAAGGCGGTTCCGATGACCAGGGGCTTTTCGTGGGGAGGTTTTCCTACCTTCTTCTCCACGGAGAGAGGCAGAATCGCGCCGGTGGGGCAGACCTGGCCGCACAGGACGCAGTTGAATTCGCAATAGCCGATACGGTTGAGCAGAATCGGTGTCCACAACCCTTCGAGCCCCCCTTCCAGCAATGCCGGCTGGATCACGTTGGTGGGGCAGACCCGCATACACTCACCGCACTTGATACAGCGCCGAAGAAATGCGGCTTCGTCAATCGATCCCGGCGGCCGGATTACGCCGGCCTCAGCCGTGGTCTGTGAGGTGATGGAGCTGCGCATCATGGGGAAGAGAAGCGTCCCCGCAACGGCCGTCTCAATGAGCCGGCGCCGGTTGACGTCCAGGGGGGCGTGCACCGAACTTGCCGGTTGGGGAAGTCCATAATGGATCGCCCCTTCGGGGCAGTCTTCGATACAGTTCATGCAGAGATGACATTCGGTTACCCGAAGGCGGGTGTGGGGATCGCAGCCGCCGTGACAATAGCGGAGACATTTCTGGCAGTCGGTGCACTTGTCCACATCCCGGCGAATCCGGAGGAGGGAGAAGGTGGACATTAGGCCCAGGAGCGCACCCAGGGGGCACAAGACACGGCACCAGAAACGGGTCAGAAACCGGTTGGCAAAAAGCACGGCCAAAAAGAGGAATGTCACGGCGATCCCGCCGTAGAAGAAGGGCTGCCTGAGATAGAGGGCGCCATCGACATGGTTCAAGGCAGGGACGACGGAGACCACAAAGGAACGGGTAATCGTGGCGATGGGGTCTAGCAGTCCGATCTGGAGCGACCCGAAGAGGGCGAGGGCGACCAGGATCACAAGAATATAATATTTGAGGCGGTAGACCTTGCGGTAGGCGTTGACCGAATAGTCTTCCGCCGGCCTTCGTTTATTGAAGAGATGACTGATCCATTGGTTTAGAATCCCCATGGGGCAGATCCAGGAGCAGAAGAAACGGCCCAGAAGGAGGGTCCCGATGATTGTCGCCAGGGAAAGGGCCAGCCCCTTGTAAACGGTCCAGCTTGTGAGAAAAGCGAGCAGGGCAACCAGGGGATCGAGTTCCAGGAAGAGGGAGACCTCGTACCCTTTTATATGGCGAAAATCGGTGATGCCGATGAGCAGCACAAAAAGAAGGAAGAAGAAGACCCCATAGGCCCGCCGGAGATTCTGTAAGGTCAGGATCTTCTTCATCGCGGCAGGCCCCTATACGGATAGTTCAGCAGCATTCAGGGTTTTCCAGTTAGTGACACCGAGGCCCCTTTTCTCGGCAATTCCCAGGAAAGGGACGTCATCGGTGTTCAGGTTCAGAAACTTTAGGCTGTAGGCGTCCAGGGCGACTTCATCCTGGCCGACGATGATGGTGTCCTCGAGAGAGACATCGGAGAGGCTGCCGCCGGTGGGTCCGTTCTGCTTCAGCACCCGGGTTGCATCGATGATGGTCAGCGTGGGCCGGATCGCCGCGGCCAGGTCTGCGATGGAATCGTCGATCCGTTGGTGCAGGCGGTTTCTTCGACCGCCGAGGACCCCGTACCAGTTTTTCATGGCGATGGAGCATCGGCTCAGGGAGTGATGTTTGACGATCGGCATGTTGATGACCCGGTCGACTTCGTGGTAGAAGCGGCTCACGGGCCAGACTTTCAAGACCTCTCCTTTCAGGTCCGTGGGGACAAAGTCCCTTTCGGTGGTGTATTTGATTTGACCGCCGGCCCGCCGCGCGGCGTCCTCTATGCCGGACCGGGCAAAGCTCCGGTAGGGATCGTTGATGGAGACGTCGGTGACCCAGACCTCGCCGGCACCGGCCTCAAGGCAGAGTGCCACCACGGCCTCGACAAGGCGGGGATTGGTATTGGCCGCGAGTTCCGGCTGTCTGTCCCAACCGACGTTCGGTTTGATCAGGACCCGTTCCCCGGGCTGAACGAAGCGGGACATGCCGCCCAGGATCTGCAAGGCTGCCCGGGCCATTTTTTCTTCGTCTTTGCCGTGGACCACCGCAAAGTCCGGATGTCCCGCCGGAAGAGCCAACCCGTAGTCTTTGAAGGTATAGATCTTCTCCCTTCGCCGGCGCACCGGGTCGGTGCTGTAGAAAAGGTAGGCCCAGAGTCCGCCGGCGGTTGCTAAGCCGCAGGCGGCCGCAGCCCGGCGTAAAAGCTGGCGGCGGCTGATGTTCTGTTCTCTTTGGTGGTGCTTCGATGTCACCGGGTTCCTTCCTTTTTCTGTAAGATGGGCTTCTCTGCCGGTGGAAGGGCGTAGGCCAAGCCCCGCTTCTTCACAGGCCATGGGTCAAGATGCTCAGTTCACACGTTGAAGGATAGGAGGCTGTGCGCCTCACAGAGCAGCCTGTTCACAGGGAGCCCGTATATGCAGGCTTCGGCGCAGGCGGGCTCGGTACAGTGGAGACAGGGGTGGGCGTCTCCTCTGAGCCCGGCGTACGATTCCATGGCCCGCTTTTCCATGCCGTAATCCTCAAAATACATCCGATACCGCAGCGCTGTGGCGATGGGAACACCTGCCGGACAGGCGGTTTCGCAGGCATTGCACCCTGTTCTGCAATAGGCCCTGCTGTGGGCACGGGCGTACCGGTCAAGGACCTCCCGGTCGGAGGTGGTGAAAGGTTCTCCCGAGGCGCTCAGGAAAAGATCGAGATCGTCCACGGTTTTTATGGTGATGACCAGTCCGTCCACTTCCTTGTGTCCCAGGACCCATTTGAAGGCCGCCGGCTCAAAGGCCTGGCCCTTGGGATCGAAGTCCATGTCTTTGGCCCCCGCCAGGGTCTTCATGGCGATCACACCGACGCCCCGCCCGTCGGCTTCTTTCATGACTTCCGTCGCCTTCGGGAATTTCATGAAATTAAAGGCCATCATGATGAGATCATAATGGCCCGACTTTACGGCGCTCAAGAGGAGGTCTTCCATATGGTTGGGGCCGTGGGAGGAGACGGCCAGAAATCGCATCTTGCCTGCTTTTTTCAGCGCCTCCACGGCAGAGAGCATCTCGTCGTCGACGAGGCGCCGCTCCTCTTCCTCCCGCTTCCTGCTCATTTCTCCTATGGCGTGAACAAAGACGATGTCGAGGTAATCGGTTTTCAAACGTTTCAGACTTCCCTCTACCGCTTCCACGTACCGGCTTTTCTTGCTTCCCGGGTGCAGATGGCCCGGATAGGCCACGGGGGTGCAGAACTTGGAGGCGATATGAATCTTGTCCCGGGTGATCCTGCCCATGGCTTCGCCCATGTATGATTCGGCGTTGCCATAATCCGGGGCCGTGTCGAAGTAGTTGATGCCGCGGTCGATGGCTCGGAGAACCATGGACGGCGAAGGGAGTTTCCCCGTCCCAAAGGAGATGTCGCTCATCTTGATCCCCGTCTTCCCCAGTTCCCGGTACTGACGAACCATTGCTTTGTCAGTGCTCGAAGGAACCGGTACGGCGGAACCGGCGATCCCTGCGGCGGCCATGGCGGTGGTTTTTAGAAAATCACGACGTTTCATTCTTGAAGTCCTCCCAAGCATCGGCCCTTTGATGCCCCCTGTGAACACAGGGGGCCGGTCTCCACAGGATGGGCATGGGCTCGACGCGACACAATCCGCGGCTTGCGGCCCATCGCTGATACTGGCGCCATGCTACCATCGGGAATGGAGAATAGCAAGTTATGACTGCCGGTCCCGGGGTGCCGGCTGCGGCATGATTCAGGGAAGGGGGGGTTGAGGGGATGTATGCGGGGGGAGTGGCCAGAGATCATCGCCGGCCACTGTGATGAAGGGGCTTCATGGAGATTTAGGCGACGATGGGAATCATATCCATGAGGCAGGCCATTTCCTCGGCCGCAAGCTTATCCTCTTCTATCAGGGTGATCAATGTATCGGCCACCTCGGGATGAAACTGGCTTGCCCGGCACCGTTTGAGTTCGTCAATCACTTCTTCGGGTCCCATGACCCTCTCACGGTAGCATCTTGCCGATGTCATGGCGTCATAGCTGTCGGCCGCGGCGATGACGTAAGTAAGCAGATCGATGGCGCTGCCGGAGAGCCCATCGGGATATCCGGCCCCGTCCCAGCGTTCGTGGTGATGGGCCACAATCGAGATTTCCTGGTGAAGGAAACAGAGGGGAGCCAAGATACTCGAGCCGATGGTGGGGTGCTTCTTCATGCGGGCCCATTCTTTCTTGCTCAGCCGCCCCGGTTTGTTGATGGAGGAAAGATCGATGACCACTTTTCCCACGTCGTGGAGGAGCCCTGCTTGGTTGAGGGTGCCCAGATCCTCTGTGGAAAGCCCCATCTGCCGCCCGATGGCCAGTGCAAAGTGGGTGACCCGGCTGGAATGGCCGAAAGTGTAAGGGTCTTTTTCCTGGAGGGCATTCATCATAGAGCTCACGATACCGCGACAGACCGAATTCATCTGCTGGTTGTATTCATGCACCTGTCGGTTCACCTGGTCCAGGCGGGCCGCCAGGCGCTGGCTGTATTCTCTGAGGTAGCCATTTCCCTCGAGGGGATCGACATGTTCCCGGGTGCCGCTGAGATAGTCCCTGATTTTCTCGGAGAATTCCTTGACAATGATCGGCTTGGTCAGGTAACCGGTGCATCCGGCGATGAGTGAGCGCTCCCGGTCGCCCGCGCTGGCACGTCCGGTCAGCGCGACGATGGGAATATCCTTCATCGCGGCCATCCCCCGGAGACGGGTGGTGGTTTCATAGCCGTCCATTCCGGGAATGCCCATGTCCATGAGAATGAGGTCGGGGCATATCGTCTTGGCTTGGTCGATTCCTGCAATGCCGTTTTCCGCGTCATGGACCCGGAAGCCGTCGCGCTCCAGAATCTTTCTGACCAGCCTCCGGCTGCCGGGATCATCCTCGATGTAAAGGATTTTCTGGGGCGTCATGATGTTGCTCCTCACATCTGGAAACGACGTTAATTCGCCAACGCTGCTGCATTGCTCTTAGAGACCCTTTATCTCTGCCAACCCTGAGTAGCAATTACTGTGCCCAAATAAGTAGGGGCCCTGCCGTTACTGCAATAGACCTTTCCGGTCAATGGGTTGGGCATTTTCAAAGGGCGGTGTGAGACTGGGAGGAGAAAGAGACTTGGGTGTCTTAACCCATGCAAGTGAGTCAAATCGCACAGTCTGGGCTAAAAACAATGCTAATGCAATTAATACAGCGTATTTTTGAAATAAGAAGTTAATAATATTCATATTACGTCTATTTTTGATTCATTTGACTCTAAAATTTGAATTATGGCTCCATTTCCAGAGCGGGATGTCTCTGCAAAAAGGAACGAGGGAGGCCAAAAAGCGTTTCTCGTCCGCCACCGTCGACGGGCCATTCAGGCGGTCACTTGAATAACCGAAGAATCCTCATTATGATTGTAACTTGCGTAGGTGTCTGGTGGTTAGATCATTCAGGCTCTGAGGGAGAGAACCGATCATGATGGGAAGGATCCTGGTGTATGGGTTGGCACTCCTGCTTATGGCAGGGTGCACGAATATCAATCAAATTAGAGAGGCAGATGTTGCCGTTTTGCCGGGCCGTCACCTCACAAACGTGACCCAGCTCACCTTTGAAGGGGATAACGGTGAAGCCTATTTTAGCCGCGACGGCCGGTACCTGATCTACCAGTCAGACCGGGACGGGTATGACTGCGACAAGATCTGGATCATGGGAGTCGACGGATCCGACAAGAGCCGGGTCAGTCCGGATCGGGGGGCCCACACCTGCGCCTTCTTTTTCCCCCAGGGCGAAGAGATTGTTTTCGCCTCCACCAGTCACCTGCCGGGGGCTTGCCCGCCGAAGCCTCAGCTTCCCGGCGGTGCCCACTACGTCTGGCCCCTTTATCCTTACGACATATTCCGGGCCGGGGCCGACGGCTCCGGTCTGCGCCGTCTTACGGATAACGAGAAGTACGACGCCGAACCGGTGGTCTCTCCCGATGGAAAGCAGATCGTTTTCGGGTCTCAGAGAGAGGGGGACTTTGACATCTACATCATGAATGCCGACGGCACCGGGGTCCGGCGGCTGACAGACAGAGTCGGCTATGACGGGGGGCCCTGGTTCTCGCCGGACGGAACCAAAATCGTCTGGCGTGCCTGGTATCCTTCCTCCGAACAAGAGAAAACCCTTTGGCGCGACTGCATGGAGAACGACTACATTGTGCCCTTCCCTCTGGACATCTGGGTGATGGATCTGGATGGTTCACCCAAGGTGAGGTTGACGGGCAACGGGGCCACCAACTGGGCACCCTCGTGGCATCCCGACGGGAAGCGGATCATCTTCTCCAGTAATATGGACGACTGGCGGGAAGATTTGAAGAAATACGGCCACAATTTTGAGCTCTACCTCATCAATCTCGACGGCACGGGACTGGAGCGCCTCACATTTAACGATGTTTTCGACAGCTTCCCCATGTTCTCACCGGACGGCACGAAACTGGTCTTTGCCTCCAACCGGAACAGGGAGCGCCCCAGGGCTACGGATATTTACATTGCCGACTGGGTTGAATGAGCATTCAGGGGCCGCTGCGCCCAGGGTCCGGAGCACGTATGATTTTGCGCGGCAAAAGGCGTCTTATGAAATCTCTCTCTCATCTGATCGGTCTTTCTTTTACCCTCTCTCTGCTTCCGTCTTCCCTCGGGGCAGCGGAAGCCGTCTTCCATGAACTCACGGTGCTTCTTTCTCCTGCCGATCACAGGATCAAGGTCAGTGATCGCATTACGCTGGGGACCAGGCGGCCGGAGAGATTGACCTTCTTTCTTCACGAGGGGTTCAAGCCTGCGTCATCGACGCCGGGCGTCCAGGTCGTGCCGGCGTCAAACCAGGGGGGCGGCTCCATGGCCGCCGTCTATGAGGTCGTGCTTCCAGCCCATGAGAAGACCTTCGTCATCGAATATGGCGGCACCATCGACCATCCCCTGGCGGACATCGGCAAAGAACGGGCCCGGGGCTTTCAAACAACCGCCGGAGTGATTTCTGAGGAGGGCGTCTATCTGTCAGGCTATTCCCTCTGGTACCCCCGGTTTGAAGGTAGCCAGGAGACTTTCATCCTCGATACGGAGCTGCCCGGCGGATGGGACGCGGTCAGCCAGGGGAGACGGACCGCCCACCGCAAGGACGAGACCGTGACCCGCGTTTGCTGGGAATCGCCGGAACCCCAGGAGGAGATCTACCTGATTGCCGGACGTTTTATCGAGACCAGTGAGCCCGCCGGCCGGATCGAGGCGATGGTCTTTCTCCGCTCTCCTGACGAAGCCCTTGCCCGCAAGTATCTCGATGCCACGGCCCGGTACGTGGCCATGTACGAGAAGCTCATCGGTCCCTATCCATACCCCAAGTTCGCCCTGGTGGAGAACTTCTGGGAGACGGGGTACGGCATGCCTTCTTTCACCCTTCTGGGACCCCGGGTGATCCGCTTCCCCTTTATCCTTCATTCGTCCTATCCCCATGAAATTCTCCATAACTGGTGGGGAAACGGCGTCTATCCCGATTACAGCAAGGGAAACTGGTCCGAGGGGTTGACCGCCTATCTGTCGGATCACCTCATCAAGGAGCAGCAGGGTCAGGGCCAGGCGTACCGTCAAACCACTCTGCAGAAGTATGCAGACTACGTCCGCAAGGAGCGGGACTTCCCCCTCACCCAGTTCCGGTCGCGCCACAGCAGTTCCTCGGAGGCTGTGGGCTACGGCAAATCCCTCATGTTCTTCCATATGCTGCGGCGGGAGGCGGGGGATGCCGCCTTTACCGCGGCGCTTCAGGATTTCTACGGTACCTACCGTTTCCGTTCCGCCTCTTTTGATGAGATCCGCAAGAGTTTCGAAGAGGTCTGGAAGCGAGATCTGTCGGCTCTCTTTGATCAATGGGTGAACCGGACCGGAGCACCCATGCTCGAAGTCGGCGGATCCCGGACATGGAAAGAGGACGACGGGTACATGCTGCAATTCGTTGTGGAGCAAATTCAGCAGGGCGACCTCTTCCGACTCCAGGTTCCCGTGGCCGTTACCCTGGCAGGGAGGGATGGGGCGGAGCAGCGTACGGTCATCGTCGACAAGCGTCGGGAGGAGGTTCGCATCAAATTGCCGGCCCGGCCTCTCCGGGTCGATGTGGACCCCGAATTCGATCTATTTCGCCGCCTTCATCGGATGGAGATCCCGCCGGCGCTGAGTCAGACCTTCGGGGCGGAAAAGTTGCTGATCCTCCTCCCGGCGTCTGCGGACAAAGGGGCTCTGGAGGGGTACCGGTTCCTGGCCCAGGCGTTTGCCCAGTCGGGACCGGAGTCGGTGGAGGTGCGGCTCGACAGTGAGGTGTCGGAGCTTCCCGGGGATCGTGCCGTCACACTTTTCGGCTGGGAGAATGCCTTTTTGCCTGACGCTGAAGGGGCACTGGGCGACTATGACGTTGTGATCGACAGCACGGGGGTCGTGGTGAACCAAGAACGCATCGCCCGTGAAAAACATGCTGTGGTGATGACGGCGCGACATCCCGACAACGGGGATATGCCCCTCACCTGGGTTGCCGCCGATCTGACGGAGTCGATTCCCGGTCTGGCCAGGAAACTTCCCCACTACCACAAATACAGCTATCTTGTTTTTCACGGCGAGGCGCCGGATAACGTTGAGAAAGGCCGTTGGCCGGTCATTGATTCTCCCATGACCCTCCTGGTTCCCGGCGAGACAGGCAAACTGAGCCCTGCGGAGTGTGGCGATCTGGCGCCCCGGGAACCGCTGGCCGCACTCCCGCCGGTATTCTCCGTTGCGGCCATGATGAAGACCATCAGCTATCTGGCGGATGATAAACTGTCAGGCCGGGGTATCGGAACGGAAGGGGGCGATCTGGCTGCCGAATATGTCGCGGCGCAATTTGAGGCAGCGGGACTGGAACCGGCCGGTGATGAAGCCGGCAGCTATTTTCAGACCTGGGAGGAGAAGATCGGCGAATCGGGACGGCGTATCACCCTGAGAAACGTGGTGGGGGTGATTCGAGGAAGCGGAAAAGAGCTTGGGAACCAGAGTGTGGTCGTGGGCGCCCATTACGATCATCTCGGCCGCAGCGGTCCCGGTATCAGGACGGAAGACCGGGGTCAGATTCATCCCGGCGCCGACGACAATGGCAGCGGCGTGGCGGTGCTGGTGGGGCTTGCCCGGGTCCTGAGCCAGGGTCTCAGGCCCGAGCGGTCCATTCTCTTTGTCGCCTTCGGAGGAGAAGAATCGGGCCGGATCGGATCCCGGTACTTTGCGGCCCATGAGACCGATTATCCCGTCTCCCGCTGTATCGCCATGATCAACCTCGACACGGTGGGGCGGCTGGAAAACCGAAAGATACTTCTCCTGGGTGGGAGTTCGGCGGACGAATGGATTCATCTTTTCCAGGGAGCCGGATACGTGACCGGATTCCAGGTGGAGGCCGGGGCCGACGATCTCGATGCCAGCGACCACGTCTCATTTCAGGAGGCTGGCGTACCCGCGGTGCAGCTCTTTTCCGGTCCCCATCTGGACTACCACCGCCCCACGGACCGTGCCGACAAGATTGACGGCGAAGGTCTCTTGAAGGTGGCCGCTGTGACACGAGAGGCCATTGAATATCTGGCAGACCGCGCAGAACCGCTGACGTCAAGATTGGAGGGCGTTCAACGCCCGGCCCAGGCGGCGAAAAAGGAGCGTTCTGTCATTCTGGGAACCATTCCCGATTACGGTTACCGGGGGCAGGGATGCCGTCTGTCGGGGGTCGTGCCGGGGGCACCGGCGGAGAGCTGCGGACTTCTGCCGGGCGACGTCATTGTCAAAATCGGAGACCAGCGGATCAACAGCCTCCGGGATTTCTCCGCCGTCCTGAAATCTCTGGAACCGGGGGACACCATCGCCATTACCTATGAGCGCGACGGACAGGAAGCCACGGTGGCGGCCAAAGTTGCGGGGCGCTGATGCGGCGGCGGTTATCGCGGCCGGTCCGTCGTTTGCCGGAGGAGCTTGTGGCCCAAATTCGGGATGGGGAGCGGGGACTGGCGAGGCGTGCCGCCGAGAGGGGACCGGCCCGGCAGCATTGCACAAAGCAATTACCAGTTTGTGGGGATAGGTCCATTCTTCTTTTCGGATTGCTGGTGGCCCTATCCCTTTGCGGCTGTCTCACCGGTGTTCAGAGCCTCTATCCCCCTTCCTCGGAGCGGGGCTGTAAAACCATCTTCGTGGTCAACCACGGATGGCATACGGGACTCATCATCGAGGACAGGGAGCTGGTTCCTTCCCTCTGGCCCGAGAAGGACGAAAGGCCGACGGGAGAATACATTGAATTCGGCTGGGGTGATGCCCGGTTTTACCAGGCCCGGGAGATTACGGGGGCCATGAAATTACGGGCCGTCCTCTTTCCAACTTCCGCCGTTCTCCATGTGGTCGGTCTTTCCTCTCATCCGCGGCTCTACTACGAAGGCAGCGCGATCCTGGATATCCATGTCTCCCGAGAGGGTCTGGGGAAGCTGATTGCCTATCTCCGTCAGAGCTACGCCCGAAACGCCGGGGGATCCGCCGTACTCATCGGCCCCGGGCTGCAGGAAAACAGCCTCTTCTACGAGGCCGACGGAACCTACTCGATCCTCCACACGTGCAACAACTGGGTTGCCGCCGCCCTTCGCACCACGGGATTTCCCATTACACCGGGGTATGCCATGACCACGGGCAATCTCGTCTATCAGGTGAGCCGAGTGCCCGAATGGCGGGACCCCTGCGACGATGGAGAGGTGAAAAAGCAGGAAACTCGGCCGCCGGGCATCCACGTTGGTCGCTGCGCCCTCAAGGGGATTTACCTCGCGGCCAGGCTCTTTTCCCGAAAGCTTCCCCAGGGACATAGATGTTTACAACGGGGAGACGATACTCTATGATGGACAACCGGTCGATGGTGACCGGGCCTCTTTATGGGGAGTGGGATAAGAGCCGCGATCGGGGGGGGCATGGCGTTGTGCCGGTTTCTTGAGATTCAGTGCTGGCCGAGCCCGGATATTGCACGAGCAAATCTATTACGAGGCCTGATAAACGGTCATATGCGGCGTTGCACCGAGTTTCCTGACTTCAACATATTTCAATATGTTATCAGCCAGAAAATTCGCTGCGCATTGCCTATGTTGGTTCTCCGCCCTCTCATGACGATCACTCGTGCAATCTCCGGACTAGAAGCAAGAGCGAGGACTATGTGGCCTGCATCCAACCCGTCGGCTATCCTGATCCCCCGCTGATCTGCGGGCTCTGTGATAATCCGGGGATGATCTGGCTGAATCATAAAGAGCGGGCTGCCTATGAAGAGGGCCAACGCAAATTCAAAGTCCCCAGAAGTGCCGCGGGCATGAGGGCCGATGATGACGGTCTGCATGAGGGTTGCGTCGTCGGCTGCATGATGTGAGCCGCAGCCGGCCCGGCCCGGGTTAAGACCGGATTATGGATAGATAAATGGATAGATAAGAAGATGCAGTTGCCGTCCCTTCCGAAAATGAATATCGTCCTTGTGGAACCGGAGATCCCGCCCAATACGGGGAATATCGCCCGTCTGGCCGTTGGCCTCGGTGCCTCCTTGCATCTTGTGGGGAAACTCGGCTTTCGGACCGATGACAGGGCGGTGAAGCGGGCGGGGCTCGATTATTGGGAGTATCTTGATCTTCATTTCCACGAGTCCCTCGCCGATTTGGTCTGCCAATATCCCGAGGGGCGCTTCTTCTTTGCCACCAAGCGGGGAAAACATCTCTACACCGATGTCCGTTACCGGGAGGGTGACTTTCTCGTTTTCGGCAAGGAGACCGAAGGCCTTCCGGAGGAGGTGGTCAGCGCCCATGCGGACCAAACCATCTCGATCCCCATGACCGGACCGATGCGGTCGCTCAATCTGGCAAACGCGGTTTCCGTGGTGACCTATGAGCTGATCCGTCAACTGATGCCGCGGCCCGCGGATCATGGTCAAAACAGGGGCGTCCTGTCGCACGGGGAATAAGGGTGCCAGGCAGGCCTGCCTGGCAGCCCGAAGTCTGAACGAGCCGAATCTCCCCCTTCCTACTCTGCCCTGTGACCGTCGGCCAGAAGCCGCTCCAACACATCTCCAATCTCTTCTCTGAAAATTATCGCGGCCAGATGGTCCAGGGGTGTTTCGGTGCGGTTCATGAAAATCAGCGCCGCTCCTTCCTGATGGGCCATGGCAGGAATGGACGCCGCGGGCTCAACCTGGAGTGATGAGCCGATCATGAGCAGAAGGCTGCAGTCGGCGGCCCCGGTGAAGGCCTGCAGCAGCTCGCCTTCGGGCATGGCCTGTCCAAAGGAGATGGTGGCCGGTTTGACCAGGCCCGTGCACCCATCACAACGGGGATCAAAATCGTTTTCGGCCAGTGATTCATGGATCTGGGCGATGGGCCAGCTCTTTTGGCAGTCGAGACAAAGGGCCTTCCGGTTGGTGCCGTGAAGTTCGATCACACGGGCGGGATCATTGCCGGCTTCCTGGTGAAGGCCGTCGATGTTCTGGGTTATGAGAGAGTGGAGTTTTCCCATTTGTTCCAGTGCTGCCAGCGCTCTGTGGGCGCGGTTGGGTCTTGCATTCTTCAACTCCCCGTAAAGAGCGTGCTTCATGCGCCAATACTCCCGCCGGGCGCCGGGGCTCTCCAGGAACTCCTGGTATGTGACGATCCGATAGCGGTCCCAAACACCGCCGGGACTTCTGAAATCGGATAAACCCGATTCCGTTGAGATGCCGGCACCGGTGAAGACGGTGATTTTTTCGGCACGGCGGATCAGGATTTTTGCCCGGTTGAGTCTCTTGCTGAAGGATTCCGGCGGATTGTTGGCTGTCACGTTGTCACGACTTTTGAAAGAATGGTTTCGTCGATGCCTGCAGTTTTCCCGCTCACCCATGTTACCGTCTCTCGGGCATACCGGCAAGGGGTGCGGTCTTTCTTGTGTCAGGGGCGTCGATGGGAAGGCAATTTGTCTTGACTTTTCCCGCCCATTGCATCCTTAATGTTTGGAAGACGGGAGAGCTGACAGGGGACGAAGGCCCCCGGAGCTGATCCTTCCCGTTCCCCGGTGAACCATGGAGGAAGGTGTGAAGAAGAGAGGCTGGTCCTTTCGGATCATCGCGAAATACGGCGTGCTCCAACTTCCTGCTCTTTTCCTGCTCGTGTTCACCCTCATCGTTGTGAAGCGATGGGTCGAGATTTCCCCGCTCTTTTTCTGGGGTCTTATTCTCCTCTGGGTCGTCAAGGACGTGATCATGTTTCCCTTCGTCTGGAGAGCCTACGACGGGGCGGCACCAGGGTACGAGAGCAGCCTGAAGGGCGCCCGGGGAGTGGCCCGGCAGGTCCTGGAGCCTGACGGGTATGTTCAAGTGCAAGGGGTCCTCTGGAAATCTCAATTGACCGGCAAGAAAGGGCGCCTGGATGAAGGCGACGAAGTCCGTGTCATGGATGTGGAGGGACTGACATTGCTGGTGGAGCCTGAGGAGAAGGGTGAAAAATGAAAATGCCGGCGAATGAATGGTGTCTCGCGCCGCTCCCGGACTCGGCTCCCCGTGTGCAGTGATTCAAAGGAGCGACACGCTGGAACCGAGATGCAGGGTTCGGAGAAGGTCTTTGAGAAGAACGACCAATTGGACCGAACCGAGTCGCCTTGTGCGGGGGAAGGGGGTTCACCAAACCGTCCTTATTTCAGGATCTTGCTTGCCTTTTAGAATTCGGTCTCAATCGGCTCAGACATCCTAAGATTACAGGGGAGGAAGGCGGCAGCGGCAGGCCGGTTCACAGGGTTCTGGAAGACCGCCTGCCCGAGAAGCCCCAATGCCGTCATCGGCTTTGTCCTGCTTCCCCGGCCCGTGTCTTGACGAGGTTCCAAAAAGGAGCTTCTTTCATCCCGCCAAAACCGCCCCCAGCCCTCCGGGACATTGTCCCTCCTTCAGTCATTTGTCAGTTTTTCTAATCAGATGTAATATGAAATGTGTCGAGAAAACCACGGCTTCTCCATTGGGCAGGGAATGGCCGGAAATGGGGGTGAATGGGGCCGCTATTTGACTTTTGAAGTGGATGGACTCAGCAAGGAATTCCCCCATGTCCCGATTAGGACAAAAGCGATTGAAGGAGTTGAGCGATATGGATCAGGCAACGGCGCGGATCGAAGCGTGCCGGGATCAGTTCCGTCGACTGCAGGAGCAGTACGAGGCTATCGTGAATGCGGCCCCCGATGCCATCGTCTTTATCGACCGTAATGAGACCATTGTCCTGGCCAATATACAGGCGACAAATCTCTTCGGCTACACCCGGGACGAAATAACAGGACGTCCGCTGAACGACCTCATTCCCGAACGATACCGGCCGGCACATCACGGTCATTTCCGTAAATTCTTTGGTGAGCATCGGGCCCGCCGCATGGGCACAGGGCTCCACATTTCCGGCCTGAAAAAAGACGGAACCGAATTCCCCGTAGACATCAGCCTGAGTCTTGAGGGACTGGGGGATGAGGTGCTGGCTGTTGCCGCGATCCGGGATATGACGTCTCACAAGGAGGCGGCGGTCAAACTGGAACTGAATTTTCATATTCAGCGGGTCATCAGTTCCGTACTGAGCATGGCTGTCACACCGATGGAGATGGACGAACTGCTCGGAGCCATTCTCGATGAGATCGTCTCTGTTCCCGGCCTTGCCTTCCAGTCCAAGGGGACGATTTATCTGGTAGACGAGGAGCCGGAGGTTCTGGTGATGCGGGCTCATCGGGGTGCCGCTCCGGCACAGCTGACCTCCTGTGCGCGTGTCCCCTTCGGCAAGTGCCTCTGCGGCATGGCGGCCAAGACCGGTCGCGTTGTCTTTGTCGACTCCCTTGAGGACTGTCACGAGATCCGCTACGAAGGGATCGTCACCCACGGTCACTATTGCGTGCCCATCGTCTGCGGGAACAGGACACTTGGCCTCATCAGTATCGCAGTCCACGAAGGACACAAGCGGAGCCCCGTGGAGGAGCAGTTCCTGGTTGCTGTCGCCAATACGCT
>CAYUBU010000111.1:0-14462 GCA_964443105.1 uncultured Nitrospirota bacterium | reverse complement strand
TTGCCGTCATGGGGCGCGACATGGTATTCCATCGGTTTCTTGAGCACTGTAAAGCGCTGCTCCAACTTTTTGAAAAGCCTTTTCATTTTGAAGAGATTCCGGTTATATTGAATCTCCATACGGGGGTCGCCCAATCGGAGGTCGATGGGATTACAGCCGATGAAATGATCCAGAAGGCCAGTGCCGCGGCCCAGCTGGCCGCGGTCAAGCAGAAGGCTTACGTGACCTACAGTCAAGAGGAGGACGCCCACAGTATCGAAACGCTCGGTCTGCTGGGCTCTTTGAACAAGGCCATTTCCGACTCCGAACTGCAAATGTACTTCCAGCCCAAAATAAACATTAAGACCAATCAGGTAGAAGGTGCGGAGTCGCTGGTGCGATGGATCCACCCCACAAAAGGTATGATACGGCCGGATAACTTCATTCCCCAGGTGGAGGAGACCTGGCTGGTCCACCCTTTGTCGCTCTTCGCGATAACGGGCGTTTTGGAGCAACTCAGGAAATGGGAGAATGCCGATCTTAACCTGAAACTGGCCGTCAATTTAACGGCCCAGAACATACAGGACAGGTCGCTTGTTGCCAAGTTCGTTCAACTTGTAAAGGATTACGGGGTTAATCCGGTCAACCTGGAAGTGGAGATTACCGAACGTTCTCTTCTGACTGAAATGGATACGGCCGCAGAGGTCCTCAACTCACTTCACCATATGGGCGCGAGCATATCCATTGATGATTTCGGTACCGGGTTTTCAACCATTCATTACATCAGGGAGCTTCCCATTGACGCACTGAAGATTGACCAGAGCTTTGTCAAGGACCTGACGACCTCTGAATTCAGCAGAGCCGTTGTCCGCCGTATCATAGAAGCGGCGCAAGACCTGAATCTCAAAACCATTGCCGAAGGGGTGGAATCGAAGGAAATCCTGGATACGCTGGGTGATCTGGGATGTGACCTGGCCCAGGGATACTATATCAGTCGCCCCCTGCCGGGGAGTGAATTTTCGTCATGGCTTCAAGATTCATCATGGAAAGTGAACTGATCGATCTATCGCGCCGATTGTAGGAAAGGTGTCAAATGCCGACAGAATCGTTTAACAAGAAACACCAGATCATTCCGCTCATCCTGGCCTTATTGCTGGCTTTCTGGGCAGCACCCCTGACCGTTTGTGGAGAGGAAGAGGCGACTCCAGGAGAGGGAGAGGTGAAATCCTCGCCTCTGATTGATGCAGAAGAGGTGGAGAAAGAACTGATTGCAGTCAAAGAGCAAGTGAAGGTTGCGGTAACTCAGGAGAACGAACAGACGGCACAGCAGTTTGGCGTGACTCTGGCTGATCTGCAGGAGCGAACCACCAAGCTCAGAGAGATGGAAGCCCTTTACCAAAGGTACCTGACGTCAAACAAAAGGAGGGATTCTCTGGAGAAAGAGGAGGCCAGTCTCAACGAGGCCCTTGCCTCCCAGGTGGAGAGCGTTATCTCCGAACCGCCGCCTTACTCGTTGAGCCAATACGACGTCTTTCTTGACCAGCTCACCGCCTCCAAACAGCAGGGGGACACGGCCAACAGTACGCGAAAAATCCTTCAGAAATGGCTGGAAGACGCCAAGACCAGAGTCGATCTTGCCGGCCAGGCGATGCGCAAGGCCAAGGAAGGGCTGGCAAAGAGTACGGCTCCCGAGGAAAGTCTGCTTCGTAATTGGAAGTTTGAGTTCTCCAGTTTGGAGGCGGAGTTGGCTGGGACGAATCTTGATGTACAGAGAATCGTCCACGAAAATGCCGAGACCGAGTTACGTCTTGCTCAACTCAGAAAAAACATTGCCCAAAAGCGGGTTGACTGGGTTCATTCCAACCTCTCCTTTAACCAGGACGACCTCGATCAACATCTGGCGAAATTGAAGGAGAGAAGAAAAGAACTCCAGGGGCGGACGGAAACTTTGATCCAGGAACAGCGGGGCGTGGAAGACAAATGGCTGGAGGCGCAAAGAGAAGTTGAGAAAGTACTTGGGGCCGATGAAACCGTGCGGAAGCGGGCGGCCGCCTTCCTGGAAACAAGGGAGGCCTGGCGTGAGACCTACCAGAAGGTCTTGGAGCAGACTGAGCTCATGCTTCATATCTCGAATATTGAAGAGCAGAGCTGGCAACGGCGTTACACCCTGCTCGACCCCGACGTGGAATATAAGCAGGTTTCTCTCTGGCGGAAGGAAGCGGAAGAACGGATCAAAAAATTTGAGAAGGGCATCTACCTGTTTCAGAGTAATCAGACCAATTTGAAGTCCCGAATTGCTCCTATCGAGAAACAGCGTTCCCGGGAAGATTTGGACCCGGTGATCCGGCAGCATCTGGAAACACGCCTCAATGCCCTTCAGAAAATGGGTGAGCGGTATGACGAATTCCTGTCCATACTTCTGGAGGGCAGGGAACTGGAACAACGACTCATTGATGAAATCAATGTGAGACAGCAAAGAGCCTCTGTGAAGGATACGATCCAGGGCTTGGGAGCAAGAATACAGTCGTTATGGGATTTTGAGCTGTGGGTGATTGACGAGCGGTCCGTTACGGTGAGGAAGGTCGTCGCAGCGCTGCTGATTCTCATCATCGGAATAGTGCTACTGAGACGGGTTACACGAATGATCGGCAAACGCCTTTTGTCGGTGTCCCGCATGGATGAGAGCGCCGCCGACGCCTTTCAGAAAGTGTTGTATTACATTGCCCTGGTGGTGCTGGTACTTTTTGTTCTGAAGACGGTCAATATACCTTTGACCGTCTTTACCCTTTTTGGAGGCGCCATCGCCATAGGCGTCGGTTTTGGCGCCCAGAACTTGATCAACAACTTCATCAGCGGTTTCATTATGATGGTGGAGCGGCCCGTGAAAATCGGAGACCTCATCCAGGTAGAGAACAATTACGGCGTCATCGAGGAGATCGGTGCTCGCTGCACACGGATCCGCACATCTGGCAATATTCACCTCCTTGTCCCTAACGGCAGTTTCCTGGAGAAGAACATCATCAACTGGACATTGTCTGATCAGAAGATCCGGGCCAATATAACCGTGGGCGTGGCCTACGGCTCCGACACACGGCAGGTGAAGGAGATTATGCTTGAGGCAGTCACGGGCCATGGCAAGGTTCTGAAAGATAGAGAACCGTTCGTCCTTTTCAATGACTTCGGCGACAATGCATTGAAATTCGACGTCTATTTCTGGATTCGCATAAGCCGGCCCATGGACCGGCGGTTGATTGAAAGCGATATTCGGTTCCGCATTGACAGGCTGTTCAGGGAAGCCGGCATTGTCATCGCCTTCCCCCAAAGGGATATCCATCTTGACACCTCAGGGCCTCTCAACCTGCGAATCTTGAAGGACGGTGGTGAAGACGGAGGAAAAGAAGAAACAGACGCCGATCCAACCTAAAGGGAAGTCTATAAACGTTTGGCCCGTGCCGCGTCCAGCCAATCTCTTAAACCTTGCGCCCAGAAGCGAAAGGCATCTTTCGCGTGCCCCCACTTGTGCAGACCCTGGATCACGTTATATTTTTTGCCAGGCTTAATATCGATGGCCGCGGCGAGTCGTTCATTGGTCTCGGAGGCGAGAATTTCCGCTTCCATGGTTGCCTGTCCCACACAGGCATGAGATCCGGTAAGACCCTTCTTGATGGTGCTGAAAGTGAGACCGACAGGTGAAATGGACGAAACCGTGTTCAATAAGGGATTGCTCGGCACTACCTCGGTAATGGCTACCCGGACGCGCAAAACGTCGGGGCCCGATTTATCGACCAGAGGGTAAGCGTCTCCCAGGGCATCGGCCAGGGCGTCTTGGAAGGCGTGGCCCAGCTGTTGTAGTTCCTTAGAGTCTATGACACGCGGTTTTGCGTCTTCATGAAAATAGAAGACCACGGGATCCACCATCACCTTGTTGAAGGAACTGACTTCCACATCCTCATTCACATAAACGAGATCAGCACCGGCGATCGGTCCAATTGCTGCAGCCGCCTCTTCCGGTTTGTTCGTTGAGCACGCTTGGAAGCAGGAATAGTCCCTGAGGAATCCCGAATAAGAGATCTTGGGTGCGGCGCATCCTGTGGTCATGATGAAACCAAGAATGACGGAAGGAACGAAGAGAATCCGGAAAAACCGAGTCATCAAATATTACTCCCAAAGACAATAATAGTGCAGATCAATACGGTGCAGAAAATATTAAAACAAAACATATTAGAAAAGTATTGTTTTGTCCAGTGGAAAAGGATCTTTACAGGAAAGAAAATCCGATTTCTTGTCATTTGGAGCTTCTGGACAACGTAACACTCCGACTGTCCGGAACCCAAAATAATGATTAGTTTCAAGAAGTTAAAACTCTTTGCGAATCGATTGCTTATTGATTTGCAAGAACCCGAGCCTGCGGGCCGCGTCAGAGTCTATGTGGATTTGCATAACGTGTGAGTCACTCCGCCCTTTGAAATTGTGTCACAATTGTCATTCCGGCCGTAGTGCCGGAATCCCGGCATCTCGCAAGTACTGGAAACAACGAGATTCCGGGACGAGCCCGGAATGACAGAATGTGCGTTCTTCATCATTGCGACACAGCCCCTTTGGCAAAAGGGGGGGGGATCTAAAGCGATCCGATCAACTCCCCCTTTTCTAAAGGGGGACTCTGAAACGGGGGCAAAAGGGGAAACCCCTTTCAAGGGGAGGCCAAAGCCACATCCTTTAGGCGAGTATATTTACTTCTGACTCCTTCCGGGCAACACCGGCTCGATAATCTTGAACGGAAATTTCACCGTTTTTCGCAGCATGCCTGTTAATTCCGATCCCACGGCTGAAGAGGTAAGATAGGTAACCTGCGGATCGCCCATTGCCCCGGAGACCCTCACAGGTATGGTCACCAGGGTACCGCGCATGATCCCGCCGATGATCGGAATCTTTCCGACAACGGAATCGACCGTCTTCAATGGCGCGACCAATATCTTCAGATCCAAGCTGTTATCGTTGAGATTGATGTCTCCCTGGGCGACGATTTCCACGGTCGGCCCGTCGAGGATGGCCTCCTGGAGCACCAGTTTACCCCCCTGCAGGTTTCCCCGGACTGTTGCCGATTGGTAGGGCAGCCCTTCCGTCATCATATCTGGGAGTCTTCCCCGGAAGATCTCCGTCACATTGATGAGCGAGAGGACCTTCGCCAGCCCCCGTGCTTTATAGATGCGACCGTCCGTGGCTTCGAATGCGATATGACCATTCAGTTTTTCGAGCAGTTCTCCGGCGGCACCCTGGGTCGTGACATCCCCCGTTAAGTCAAAGGTACCGGTCATATACCGCTTCTCTTTCCAGAGGCAGGCGATGGCCGGATCCACTGCCTGCTCCTTGGCAAGGGGCTGAAAGTTGAACGAGAGATTCTCGGATGCTACTTTCAGGGTCCCGGGAAAGGAGATGCCACAGAGATCGGCCTCGGAGACGGCAATGCTGATCTCATCCCTGGCGAGGGAGATATCGGCATGAACCGGCTTCCAGGTGTATTTGTCGTAGGTGAAGTAATCCGATTCAAGCCGCACAACCCCTTGGATCGGAACATCCCAGAAATCATCCTTCTCTTTCCTTTCTCCCTTCTCCGGGTGGAGCGCTTTCCTCAGGATCTCCCATTCGATACCGTTGGTCATGAGGCTCATGTCCGCGAGCCACATGTCATTTGAAGGGCGAACATCTCCCTTTACGGAGATCTGCTTGTCTCCCCACGTCAGATCCATGGACTCGACGTTGAGACGATCTTTCATGGCATCCAGGGAGATATGGTCGATCTTGGTTGGGACGCCCAGGTTCCAGGGAAATATGAGATCCCTCCCCTCCAGTTTTCCTCGCCCCGTGGACCTGGCCGGTTGATCCAGGATTACATGGGCATCGAAATCCCCACGCACCGATCCGCTGGGAAATCGACTCTTTACCAGAATTCTCTCGGTGGTGCCCGCCGTCAAGTTGCCCGAAAAGTTTAAATGGAACTCTCTCTTCTTGAGATCGACGGAAAGAGAAGAATCAGACTCCTGGTCTTTAACGCTCAGATTTCTGATCACCAATTCGTCCGTTGTCCTCGATAGGTCCATAGAGACCTTGGGTCCACGGGGTAAAGAGAGATCCCCCTTGAAGGATGTCCTGCCGCCCTTATCCCAGACCAGATCGGCAGTGGATAGTGAGACAGGCGCTTGGAAGTCCAGCTCCGGCGGGAGGTTGATGCGGTCAGAGATCCATCGAACCGCCTTGGGGCCGGCATCTCCCCCGAGGGAGATCTCAGCTTTTGAAACCCCCTTTGCGTAGTCCTGGATGAGCCCCGATGCCGTGAACGAGGCGTCGAGAAGTTTTGTCCTGGCACCGGAAAAGGTGAGTTTCTGCTCCGTGGCATCGAAGTTCCCCCCGGCCAGTTCAACCACCCCCGGCGCAAAGGTTGAACTCAGAGCAAGTTTTGGGACCGTGCCGGTGGTCCTGAAACGCCAGGCCTCGGGCTTGAATAGGGGCCCCTTGAGTGTGAGGGCAGACAGGGCCGCCGTTCCGCTGACGGATTTAACGTTCTTTAACGCCTTTTTTGTTTGCGGGTACGATGATAACCATGGATAAATCTCATCCAGGGCCAAGGCGGCCTTTCCCGATGCCACGTCAAGGTCCGGCTCCTTGCCCGTATTCAATTGAGCGGTCAATTCGGAGAAAGTAGACCGGCCCAGCTTGCCACTGAGATTGGCAACACCGATATGGTCGCCGTCATAGGAAAACTGACCGGCCTCGATCTCAATTCCATAGGGAATCCGTTTGTATTTGGTCGAGAGGTTGAATTCGGATACATTTAACTGAGCCTTCATGGCTCCGGTGCTCTCCCCCAGTACCAGCCGACCCAATGCCCGACCCTCCATGTCCTCTATGCCCGCCATCTCCTGCAGGAAGTTTTTGTTCTCAATCAGGCCTTTCAGCAGCGGCGGAACCTGAGACAAATCGGCCTCGATGAGGGCTTCGAGGTGAAGGGGGGCATCCTTTCCGGTCAGTCCCAATCGCAATGTCCCTTCACTTCCCAGGGCGTTCTCCAGTCGTGCGCTGATCTTGCTCCCTTCCAGAATGCCCCCTGAGATGACCACCATACCGTCTACATCCATCAAGTCGAGGTTTGCTCCCGGCACGAAGATGTTGCCATCCTGCAGGGTTCCTTGGATGACCATGTTTTCGATTCGGCCCAGATCGGCCAGTGCATTGCCTTGGCTCTCAAGGGTTAACGCCGGAATTGCGCCTCCCCGCACGATGTTGAAGATCTCCTGTACCACGGGAAGTTGACGGGCCAGCGAGAGGGCAGCTTTGCGGATTGATGGGACATCCAACTCTCGTCCATCCAACTTGAGGCTCGACTTCTGTGACGCCTTATCCACGAAGAGCTCCCCGCTCAATTTGAGTCGCGGGGCGTCCATGTTTAGTTCGGTGAGAGAGACCACAAGTTGTTTGTTGTCCAGCTGAAAAGCGCCCTTGATGGTCGTCGGTTTGAGTTCACCCATTGATTTAAAAGCGGCCGGATCGGTGTCTGGCAGGAAATACTCCATGAGCCCGTTGGTTCGAAAGCCTGTGACATCGATCTCTCCCTTGCCGGTGAAATCGGCTGGATCGAAACTTCCTTGTACCGCAATTTTGTCCCAGAGATTCGACTCACACGCAAGATCGATCTTGAATCGATCCCCTGGAAACACGAGTCGTCCCTCCAGATCCTGAAAGGAGAAGAGCGCCTGACCCTTATCAAACAGATCGAGACTACCTCCGTTGACTACGACGATCAGATCCGGTGCGGTAAGCGCCAGAGGTGCCAGTAGGTGGGCCAAATCTTTCGTGATGGCGTCCACGGATCGCGGCTCCGCGATCGTTTCCTCTCTTTCCAGCGTCGCCGGCAGCGTCAGATCAAAGTCGGGCCTTTCCAATTCAACCTTGGCCACGAGGATACGACCTTTGAAAAGAGGAAGAATCTTCGGGTAAACCGTCAAAGCCTCTAGGTTCCCATCAAGCGCTTCAGTGATAGAAACAGCCGCTTTCTCGATCACGATGTTTGGACGGGGGAAGAATGAGAGCGCCGTCCTCTCGTATTTCACCTGGCCGGCGAATTTTTGAGAAATGGTCTCTTCAATCCTGCTTTTCACCGACTCGGAGCCGAGGAAGCGGGGAAGAGTCAGGATGATGACCATTAGAAGGGCCAGAACTACCCCGAGTCCAAGTGCGGTCCAAACAAATGCTTTCCGGGTTTTGCCCATTTTCTCCTGCCTTCACGATTCTCGAATAGCGATTCCTGGCATATTATATGGTCATTGTTTGAATTTGCCAATTCGCACGGAGTAATGGAGCTGAACTGGAGTGACAGAAAAGGGACTCCCATCAAAGCCGGCCGAGAACAGCTTTGTCACTCAGGCCCCGTGACGTAGCACGGGGTAAACTTTTGCAGGAGTCTTATGAGAATAGCCGAGGCATCTTGCCTCGGTGTCAGGCTGGAAGCCTGACCCATTTTCCTCGGTCGGCGGAATTCTGCATGTCCAGGATGTCAGGCAGGATGCCGGACCTATTCTCAAAGATTGTCACTCCTGCGACTGCAGGAGTCTCGTATTTAGAAACCGGGATTCCGGCATTTCAGCCGGAATGAGACCTATTGTTGTGACTTCTGTGAATGCCTACCGCTGCCCCGTGACGAAGCACGGGTTAAACTCCTGCAGGGGTCTCATGAAAATAGCCGAGGCATCATGCCTCGGATGTCAGGCTGTTGCACAGATCAATCCAGCCATTCCTCCAGTGGTGTCAAAAGGAATTCCTCCAACTCAATCCCTTGAGCGCCAACTAGAATTTTCCTTTTCACATTGAATTCTTTGGAAAAGGCCTCGATTCCCGGTAAGGCTGTCTTTCTGCGGCCGCTCTTGACCTCTATTGCTACCAGGTTTTTGCCTCTGGAAAGCACAAAATCCACTTCACGGTTGCGACCGGACCAATAAAAAAGATCAACAGACTTTCCCTTCAGGCCGTTGGCGAGCGTTGCACCGACAGCGGATTCAACCAACCGCCCCCAGAAATCCGTATCCTGCTTTACATCTTTAAAGGAACGAACTGATGGGGCCGTCATGAGCGCTGTATTGAGAACCTGCAATTTCGGGCTCGACCCCCTTTGACGAACACGTTGCCCAGCGTATTTTTGCAGACCGGTCACAAGGCCGGCACCTTCAAGCAAGTTTAAATAATGAGCAAGAGTTGTTGTGTTGCCCGCATCCTGAAGTTGGCCCAGCATTTTCTGATAGGAAAGCACCTGGCCGGAATAGGTACAACTTAATTCAAACAGACGGCGCAGAAGAGCAGGTTTGTCCACCCGAGCCATGAGAAGAATATCACGGGAAACAGTGGTCTCAATCAAAGAGTCGATAATGTAGCGAGACCACCTCTGATGATCATCAATTAATTCAGCAGCTCCCGGGTATCCTCCAAAATAAATATACTGGTCACTATCCCACCCGAATGCCTCCTTCATCTCACCAAAGGACCAATGAGTTATGGGGATCACCTCAAACCGTCCGGCAAGGCTTTCTGTGAGCCCTTTCTGCAAAAGCAATTGTGATGACCCAAGTATGACCACGTGCAAGGGGAGGCTATTAAATGCGTCATCGTCCCACAATCGTTTTACCGGTTCAGACCAGTCCGTTATCTTTTGAATCTCATCGAGAATCAGAAGGGTCTTCTTCTTTCTTTTCCCCTTTTTTGCCCTCGTACGTGCAACTTCCCATTGCTGCTCAAGCCACGACAAATCCTTCAAGGTGGGTTCATCCGCAGAAGCATAATGGCTCTCCATGGCGAGATCGGCCATGAGTTGCCTGGCTAAGGTTGTTTTTCCGGTTTGTCTCGGGCCTGTGAGAACCTGGATAAAACGGCGCGGCCCAGAGAGTCTTTTCAGAAGCGTTTTATGTGCGGTTCTTTTAAACACAGCTTTTCCCCACTTACAATTTGCTCAGTATTATGAGTAAATTTACTCAACATAACAAGTATTTGTCAAGTCGTTTTTGTCTCTCTTTTCTGTCACTCCAACCCCGTGACGAAGCACGGGGTAAACTCCTGCACGAGTCCCGTATTGGGGATCTTTTCACAAGAATCTGGATGCCAAAGGGGGGGCAGGCCCACACGTTAGGCTCAGGCAGAGGGCGAATCACTCCCGCCCATTTCAGACTGGGACAAAATGAAAATCCGGTTTCGGCAACAGCCCGTCGAGACCTGACACCGATGGACGGCTCCGAGGTTGATGTCTTTCTCCTTGACGCGTCTCATTTCCCCCGACCTTATCGAGATGTACGTGCAGAGCCACTTGCTCCGGATCCAGATGCAGAAGGTGTGGTGCGAAATTAGAGGAATTTACTTGGCTGGTTTAATAACTTCAAGGTTGAACTTCTTTACAGACTAAATCAGTCTGTAATCTTTTTCGTTTTGTGTGAAAACCGTGGCACCGATCTGCAGGGAAGCCAGCGCAATTAGAATATCATTGATGAGTGAGCCTCTCTTGTTCGGGTCGATTCCGTGTTCTTTCCCGAGTTCTCTTAATACTTTTCCTGCTTCTTTGAATACGGTTACGGTGGGCAGCAATAAGCGCTGTACTCTTTTATGGATATCTTCAAGGTTACCTACGAGGTTTTGGTCTTTCCGGGAAAAGGCACCTGCGTACAGTTCCACTAGGACCACACCACTGAGGTACTGGAGTGTGGAATCAAAAATGTCGGTATAGCCACCTCGATTTATCCTGTCGATATAGACATTCGTGTCAAAGAGGGCTTTGATCACTTAAATACCTTCTTTAAGGTTCCTTTTCCCTGAACTTCCTTCCAGGCATTCCGAATCTCCTCCTCCGCCACGATCACTCATGCAATATCCGGGCTCGGCTAAAATCCCACTATTGTAACCTTCAACTCAAACAGATTTCCTGCCTGCGTTGAGACTGCCCGGACGGCAGTGCAACAATACGGTCCATATCAGACTGAATTTCATCGATCGAACACTCAAGAGCAGAAGAGAAAGATGAGAAGGAGAACCCACTAATCCAAGGACATTGCCACACAGGGACAAAAATATGTTGATACGGTTGCCGTAATCGGAGTTTTCGGATATTTTTTCATAAGTTAATCCGAACCGATTCTTCGAAGCCGAAAAGCTGATAACATTATGAAAATGCAGAAGAAACAGATGAATGAACAGAGGCCTTTCGTAACATCCGCCACAGTAGCGGATTCACAATTATGCAGAATTGCAGAGTCCGCACCTGTGATGATCTGGATATCAGGTCTTGACAAGGGGTGCACTTATTTCAATCAGCGCTGGCTTGAATTTACCGGCAAACGGTTGGAGGAGGAGTTGGGTGGCGGATGGTCACGGGGGGTTCATCCTGATGACCTCAAACGGTGCCTCCAAATCTATACAGACGCATTTGATCGCCGTGAAGAATTCACCATGGAATACCGTCTGAGGCACCATGAAGGAGGTTATCGCTGGATCCTTGATAATGGTGTACCTGATTACGATACAGAGAGTGCATTCACCGGATTTATCGGGTCATGCACAGATATCAATGATCGGTTTGAGGCAAGTGAATATATGCGTAAGAGTAATGAGCGTTTTAATGCATTCATTAAAAACAGTACTGAAGACCTCTATTGTTTCGAATTTGAGCAACCGCTGGATGTAACGTTGTCGGAAGACGAACAGATTGATCACTTCTACAAATACGGTTATGTTGCAGAGGGTAATGACGCATGGGCAAAGTCTGCAGGGTATGAACGGGCAAAAGATGTTCTGGGAATGCGCTTTGAAGATATTTTGCCTCGTTCCGTGCCGGAAAGCATTTCCACCTTGAAAAAATTAATTTCCATGCAATATCGCCTGGATAATCAGGAAACAGTTGAGATCTACCCAACTGGAGTAACAAGGTGTGTCCTCAACAGCGTTGTTGGTATCCGAGAAAATGGGCGGCTTGTGAGGATCTGGGGCACCGGGCGTGACATTACTCAGCAGCGGCAGATGGAAGAGGAGTTGATGAGGAATGAAGGAGATCTTCAGAAACTTGCGGGGAGACTCATATCAAGCCACGAACATGAACTTCGCCGGCTGTCGTGGGAGCTCCACGACGGCCTGGAGCAGCAGCTGGCTGTCATGGCCATAGAAGCCGGTCATTTGGGAGAACAATACAAGGATCTGTCTGAACCGTTGCGGCAAAAAGTTGCTGCCATAGAAGATCGATTGATAAAGGCTTCGGAAGATGTGCACACCCTTGCAAGGAATCTTCACCCATCCATTCTTGACGATCTGGGTCTGGTTCGGGCTATGGAGTCGGCATGCCGCCATTTCTCGGCATGCATGGGGATTGCAGCCATATTTAAACCGAAGAACGTACCGCAAATTATTCCCGAGAACATTGCCTTGTCTCTTTACAGAATCACACAGGAGGGGCTGGCAAATATAGCCAAACATGCCGATACGAAGAATGCAGATATCTTCCTGGAAGGTACACCTGATTCTATGGTTCTGACGATACGAGATACCGGTGTTGGCTTCGACCCAAAAGCAGTAAGAGTAAAGGAAGGTCTTGGGCTGGGCAGTATGAGAGAAAGGGTGCGGCTTGTAAATGGCACGCTCTCAATCACATCAAGCCCTGGCAAAGGGACAACCATAGAAGTCACCGTTCCATTCCAAGGAGCATTCAATGACTAAACCGACTGTACTGCTTGCCGATGACCACAAAATTATGGCCGAGGGTTTAAGGAGCCTACTGGAGCCGGAATTCGAATTGACCGGGATGGTGGCGGATGGGCGTGCTCTCATGGATGCAGCGTCGAAAATTCATCCCGACGTTATCGTTGCAGATATCTCCATGCCCCTTCTCAATGGTATCGATGCCGTGAGGCAGATCAAAGAAACCGACCCGAACACCCGTGTCGTCTTTTTAACCATGCATGCCGATGTGGCCTATGCTGCGGCAGCATTTGAAGCGGGCGCGTCCGGCTATGTTCTGAAGCATTCGGCGCCAAAGGAACTTCTCACGGCCATACGTGAAGTACTCCAGGGGCGAACCTATGTGACGCCGATAATTGCAGGGGAACTCATGGAGACTTACAAGAAGGGAAACCATGTTCAAAGCGCAACGGTCAGCAAGCTATCGAGTCGTCAGCGAGAAGTTCTCCAGCTGCTCTGCGAGGGGAAATTAGCCAAGGAAGTGGCCGGGATTTTGAATATCTCTCCCAGAACTGTTGAATTTCACAAGTATAAAATGATGGAAGTGCTTCACATCGACACCTTTGCCGAGCTCGTCCAGTTTGCAGTCAAGCATGGGATCGTTTCGACTTCATAAGTTCCCAGCGACGTCCGTCCATCCCACAAGAGTTCCCCACAAACACCGTAATTTTACCAGTGGCCAAATACGGATTGCTCCGGGGCTTTGTCCTCATCGCTCGTTACTTCCCGATCTTTGAGCATCACCCCGAGTCAGTCGACTATTCCATATCCGACCCTTCCCATAAGATTCCCGGCTGAGATTTATCCTAACCCGGATATTGGATGAGTGTTCTTCGTGCAGAATCGGGGCTGACAAATGCCATCAAGGTTCCCCGTAATGATGCAGAACAATTAAACCATGCTGCCCGCACTGGTGAGCAATACATTGACAAAAGCTTAATCGCCCGTATAGTCTGGTGACGGGAATGTCGACGCCTTGATTCAGGTCTTGAGGTAGGGTAGTATATCCTAGTTGTTATCGCGAACACTCATTGCGAGTTTTTCAACAGCCTATTGACATTTGACAAGTGGAATTTGCAGGCCGGCCCTCATGTATCAAGGAATGGCAGAATTGATCATGACATTTCGACGCAAGCCTTATCATCACCTCATCGTCATCATTCTTTTCACCCTTGGATCTAACTTATGAGCTGGTACAATAATCCGGGGCAGGTCAGAGGTCTGGTCGAACGTATTGAGATAGATGCTCCTAATACAGCTAAAGCTTTGCAAAAACTAGTTGGTTTCCATCCGGAAACGCCCCTTTTGCGAAATCTCTGCGTCGATCTGCGGATTTACTTGTGCGACGTACTCGAGTACGTCTCCGCGTAATTCCTTGATCTCCTTGACCTTTCACAAAATTGGCAGTTTCCGAATTGGAAACTATCTACTGTAAACATCCGGAGGTGAAGCGTTTCCGGATGGACACTAGTTTATAATTTACAGTTCGGACGAATTCAAAACTTACTGAGAGATATTAAATGAGGCTTGATACTGACATACTCATAGTAGATGACGAGATTACTAACCTTCGATTACTCGTCGAACTATTGGAAAAAGAGGGGTATCAGGTTCGGCCAGCTGAGAAAGCGCAAATGGCAATTGACTCTGTACAGGCGAAACAACCGGATTTGATCTTACTAGATGTCCGTATGCCGGAGATGGACGGTTTTGAGCTTTGTAGACGTCTA
>CAYUBU010000110.1:0-12501 GCA_964443105.1 uncultured Nitrospirota bacterium | reverse complement strand
ATTGACGGCCAACAGGATGCAAAACCAGACCGGATCGAAACCGAATTCGATCATGATGGGCGCCAGTACGGGCACATGGATAAAAATAATTTCAATGAAGTCGAGAAAAAAACCGATAAAGAAGATGAGGAGCAGTACAATAGCCAGAACCGCGTTGTAGGAGTATCGGTCACCGACCATGACCAAAAAAGTCCGGACCAGCGTATCACCACCCAGTCCCCGGAACACCAGTCCGAACATGGCCGCGCCGCAGAGGATGATGAAGACCATACAGGTGAGGGTCATGGTGGAACGCATCACATCCTGCAGCATGGTCAGGTTGAATTTTCCACTGAGAATCGTCAAGAGGGTGGCCCCGACGGCGCCTACAGCGGCGGCCTCGGTGGGCGATGCAATCCCTGCAAAGATTGAACCCAGCACAGCAACCATCAAGAACAACGGCGGGAGCATGGACACCAGCACCTGCATGAACAGCTTGACGCCCGCAAGATCTCCCAGTTCCGCTTTTGAGATTGCCGGAGCGCTCTTGGGATCAAAATAGGCTGCCGCAATGATGTAAATGATATAGAGAAGGACGAGGAGTAGACCTGGAATCAGCGCGCCAATAAAAAGATCGCCTACCGACACACCGACAATATCACCAATGAGCACCAGTACAATACTGGGCGGAATAATCTGCCCCAATGTACCCGATGCGGCCACCGTGCCGCAGGCCAGCGGTTTGGAATAGCCGCGGCGCAGCATGGTCGGTATTGCCAGGAGTCCCATCGTCACAACCGTGGCCCCCACGATACCGGTGGAAGCCCCCAGCAATGCGCCCACCACCACCACCGATACGGCCAACCCCCCTCTCAGGCGTCCCAGGACGATCCCCATGGTGTCCAGTAGTTTGTCGGCCAATCCCGATCGCTCGAGCATAACCCCCATAAAAACAAACAGGGGTACCGCCATGAGCGTGACATTGCTCATTCGGCCCCAGACGCGCAGGGGGAGCAGATTGAAGAAATCCCATCCAAATCCGATCAACCCGAAGACCAGAGCCGTTCCGCCCAGGGTAAAGGTCACCGGGAAACCAAAGAGAATCAAGATGGACATGGCCAGGAACATCCAGCCGCCCAGATATTCCATCGCGGTTATGACCCTTTCTTTGTTTCGCCGTCCACCACCAGGTCCAAGAGACTCGTAATTCCGAGAGAGATCCCCTGCAGCAAAAGGAGCGCGTATCCTGCGGGGATGCAGGCTTTCAGGATAAAGCGATAGGGAATACCTCCGGGGTCCGGGGAACCTTCCATATACTGAAAGGATTTCATCATAAACGGGATGGATGTTCGGATAAAGACATAACAACTGGGAATTAAAAAGAACAAAACGCCGATGACATTGATCCAGGCTTTGCCTCTTCTGGAAAACCGCCCGTAAAAAACTTCCACCCGGACGTGTCCGTCGACCTTCAGTGTATAGCCGGCACCCATGAGAAAGAGGAAGGCAAAAACATGCCATTCCAGTTCCTGGACAAAGACGTAGGATGTGTTGAAAACGTACCGCATGACAACATCGGAAAAGGTGACGATCACCAGAAGCAGGGCCGTCCACGACACAAATCGCCCCACCTTTTCGTTGACACGGTCAATCCAAAGACTGAAGGCTCTTAGAGTTTCCATTCGTCTTGCCGTTTTCTCTCAGAAAAATGTACCGCTGAATATTCCATTAGAGGTCTGATTTTGGCATCCCAAAAGGTGCGTCCCATGAAGGGCAGGAACTTTGACAGTAATTGAATTTATCGGAATATGGCGAAGATTAACAATATACCAATAATCTGTCAATACAAACGGCCAATATTACCTCCCCCCCTCCCCTGTAATTATGACGAATCTTGCTCTGCTTAACCGTTCACCGCCTCAACCCGGCACGACTCCTCAATCCACGACTCAGGCCACGACTCAGACCACGACTCAGGCTTCAGGAGCTTTGGCTCCATCCCTTTCAGGCCATTCCCCTCAAGCTGATGAGGCCCTCTTCCCGGCTGCCCAATACCACAGGGCAGCAAGCAGCTGCAGTGCCGTCAAGATGCCGAAACCGGCTTGATAGCCCGCCCGATTGAAACCGCCGGCCGCGCTTTCCGGCCAGAGGTTGATGATGGCACCGATACCCCACTGGGCGCCAAAGGCTGCTGCAAAAACAAGCAGATTCAGTGCTGTGTTTGCCCGGCCCGAGAGGTGCCGGGGGAAGGACTGGGAGAGGACGGCGTAAGGGAGGATCGAACTGGTACCGAGAAAACCGAAGAGCATCCAGAGAAGCCGGGGCGAAAAAGTCCATTGCAGGACCAGGGGAATCTGCACCAGAGCGAACCCCCCCATGCCGAAGAGGGCCACGGTCATGGTCCGGATCCCACGCCGGCTCAAACGCTCAGCCAAGGCACCGAGAACAAGGAAGCCGGCAATCATGGCCACCGAGATGGAGAAGAGCGTGTCGGCAACATCGGCACGATCGTACCCGGCCACATCCCGGAGCCAGGGACCGGACCAGAGCCCTACAATGGCCAGAAAGGTCGCCTGGCACAACAGGGCCCAAGGCGCAATACGCCAGAATGTCATACTGGTAAAGATCAACCGGATATTGCCCAGTTGTTCTCCAAGCGTCTCGACAGAATTGGACCGATCCCGCTCGGGAACGACGAAGAAAACGCAGAGTCCGGCCAGGAGGGTGAGAACGCCGAGTAGAAGAAACACGCCTCGCCAGTCTGTGAAATGGAGGGCCGCTTCTATGGGCGTCGTCGCGGCAAGCGCCCCGAGCCCTCCCGATACCATTTGCACGCCGTTGGCCAGGGGCAGGCGTTCTGCAGGAAACCAGATCACAAAGGCTTTGAAAGCCGCCATAAGGCATGCTGAGACACCCAGGCCGATCAATGCCCGTCCGAGAATCAGGACGGTTAACGATTCCGCCCGGGCAAAGACAAATGCGCCCAAGGCAGCGAAGAGCAAGAGAGCGGCTTCGACCCGACGAGGCCCGAAGCGGTCGAGGAGCATACCAAGGGGCAACTGAAAAGCGGCGAAAGAGAGGAAATACGCCGAAGTCAAAAGGCCGAGATTGGCTGGGTCAAGATGGAGATCGGCAACCAGATTCGGCGCGATGATCGCATTGACAGTGCGATAGAGATAGGAAAGAAAATACCCCAGGGCAAAAGGGATAAAAACCCTCAGCATTGTAGCGGCATTTTTTGCCATCCCGCCATTCCCTTGATGTGGCACCATCCGATGACTGTCGATCGGACGATCGGTGCCGCGGAAAGGCGGGACGAATCATCCGCCTTTCTCCCCGCCGAAATGATACTGCCTTTATAACATATTCTTGCTTCCCAATATGATAAAAGAAACCTCAGGAAAAACAGGGCAGGTTTTTTAGGTCATGTTTTCCATACAGGGTTCTGACCAATCCTGACAACTGCGGTGCCTCTGTTGTTACGGAAATTCCGGCTCCTTGAGGCCGAACATGGCATGAGTGATCGTCATTAGGCTGCAGAGGCGCCGTAGGCAACGGGTGCCAGACAAACCTGTATGTCTAAACCCGGATATGGGGCACGCCTTCTGTCCAAGTCTTCTCCGGAGCAGATCACGGAACATGATTGAATATGTTCATTTATTTTTCCAAATTGGTGGTCGTTTCCCGTTTCACAAAGGCCTATGGCGACCCGGAAATTGACGCTCTAAGAAACCGAGAGACCAATGGCGCAGGCGAGACGATATTCTCTTCCCGAGTACGTCTGGCAAGTAAACCACTGGTGTCACAAGAAGGAGTTCGTACTCAAGTTTGCCGGGTAGTGTCGACACCGGGTTTCGCGGCAGTACGAAGCAAAGAAAGGTTTCGGTTTACAGGTACTGCGTTACGCGGTAACCTCAAATCCTATTCATCTGCTGGTCAAGGGGCGTTGCGGTGCATAATCGCAGCTTGATAACGGCTATCACATCTTCAAACGGAAGAGGCCGTTTCGGCAAGAGAAAAGGGAGGAAACGATGGGGCATTTGAGCATTGAAAAACCGTACCTCTCACTTCAGAAGCGGCTTCACAAGAACCCCATCGGTGCTCCAGCCTCCAAGGTGCTCTTCGAAATTCTCCGTCTTCGCTTCAGTCCCGAAGAGGCGGAGATCGGGGCACGGATGCCGATGACGCCGGCACCTCTGGACAAACTCAGCCGGCGAATCGGCGAGGACCCCAAAAGGCTGGTGGCCAAGCTCGACGCCATGGCGGTGAAGGGCCTCGTCCTGGACTTCGAGACGAAGGGGAAGAAGTTCTACATGCTCGCGCCAACGGTGATCGGCTTCTTCGAATTCACCTTTATGCGCCTCCACCAGGACCTGCCCAACAAGAAGCTCGCTGACCTTCTTTCTGCCTACATGTACGAGGACCGCACGTTCGCGGACAACGCTTTCCGCAGCGAGACGCAGATCGGGCGGGCGTTGGTTCACGAGCGCGCGCTCAGTGATGAAATGCATGCCGAGATCCTGCCCTATGAGCAAACCACGGAGATTCTGAAAAACGCGGAGCGCCTTGCGGTCGGTCTCTGCTACTGTCGCCACAAGGCAATGCACCACGGTACGCCCTGTAAGAAACCGATGGAAACCTGCATGACGCTGAACAGGGCGGCCGCGTGGGTGATCCGGCGGGGATTCGGACGAGAGGTGTCGGCGGAGGAGGCGCTGGAGATCGCCGCCATGACCCGGGACAGCGGCATGGTCCACATCGCGGACAATGTGAAGAATGATGTGAGCTACATCTGTCATTGCTGCGGTTGCTGCTGCGGGCAGCTCAAGGCGATCAATCTGCACGGCATCAGCAATGCGGTACACACAAGCAACTTTCTGGCGCGTGTCGACGGGGACAAGTGCAAAGGGTGCGGCCGGTGCGTCAAGCACTGCCCGGTCATGGCCATCGACATAAAGGCCGCCAGGTTCGGCGAGGCGACGGCCGGTGTCGATCAGGAGCTTTGCCTCGGCTGTGGCGTGTGCACCATCGCGTGCAAGAACAAGGCCGTTTCCATGGAGCCGCGGGCCAAAAGGGTTTTCACACCCGAGAACAATATGGAGCGTCTGGTCAGGGCCGCGGTCGAACGGGGCACCATTCAACACATGCTCTTCGATGAGCCGGACACCGTAACAAGCAGGGGCATGAACCTGGCACTCGGGGCACTGCTCTCCCTCCCTCCGGCCAGGCGGCTTCTCGCGGTCGAGCAGATCAGGTCGACCTTCGTGAAGAAGATCATCGCCGGCGCGGCAAAACAGTCGGGATAGGAAAACCGATAACGTCATAGGCCTTCCACGGGGTAACGCTCATTTTACCCGGAACCATAACTCACACTTCTTGCTTGTCAGCTGCCGGGGTGCTCATCACACCAGGACCCCGTTCACAGAGTAAATCGATGCGCTGCACTCCCAATCAACAGGCCCTTTTCCTGTTTCACCACACCCCTTTTGTCACTGAATACAACGGAAGACCCTGGCTGCCCCCGCCACTTTTCATTTCCGCCATCTGCCCCGCGAAGATAGGGTGTTGTACAGGTTTTCAGACAACCGGCAACAGATGACTCGTGACAGACGGCGAATCGCTGAGGCCGATTGAATCGGCTTACCGACCGGGAGACCAAGGGGGACACAAGAATCCTACGGCCGCGTTTGCCAAATCGCCCCCTTGCGACTATACTCCCTCTTAAGTTCTTGGAATCTTTATAACCGCATGATGCCAATCATATAATCCCGAGGAGGTTATTATGGAAGAATCCGTTTGTTGCGGCGTAAAGTTGGGGCAGACAGTCCCAAATTTTACCATGGAAACCTATGAGCCGAGTAAATTCGCCTTCGGCAAAGTCTCGCTGGACGAAGTGAAAAAGGGAGGGAAATGGACGATTCTCGTCTTCTACCCCGCTGACTTTACATTTGTTTGAGCCACAGAAATGGCCGATCTGGCAGATCGGCAGGAACAGTTCAAAAAGCTCGGCGCTGAACTGATGACAGTCAGCACCGATACCCAATTCGTTCACCTTGCCTGGCAACGGGACGAGAAATCCCTGGAGAAGGTAAAATACACCATGGGAGCCGATCCCACCGGTCAGGTGTCCCGGCTCTTCGGCGTCTATGACGAAAAGACCGGCCTGGCCCTTCGGGGAAGCTTCCTGATCAATCCTGCGGGAACCCTTTTGGCGTCGGAAGTTAATTTTTACAACGTGGGCCGGAATATGGATGAACTCCTGCGCAAGTTCAAGGCGAACATCCATTTAGCCAAGCATTCCAATGAAGCCTGCCCGGCCAGCTGGAACGAGGGGGATCAAACACTGAAACCCTCGGAGAAACTCGTCGGCAAGGTTTACGAGGCACTTCACGAGTAAACGGTAAGGGTGCCAGGCAGGCCTGCCTGGCACCCCGTTCCCCGCTTACGAATAGAAACACCAAATCTCGGCAACGGCCATAACGGCTCAACTTGGTGACGCAATGAAGGGGATCGGAGACCGTTTTCAACGGGAAACAAAATACACCCCGGAGACAATCGGTGGCCACGGACTGGACTGGGCCCGAAAACCGCCTCCCTTCAAGAGTCATGAGTCGGCTATCGGGATTGTCCCGCTCCCCCGGCCCGACTTGTCTCGAAGGTCAGACCTCTGGGAGGCGCTGCGCCGGCGCCGATCACGGCGGCGCTACAATGAAAGCGTACGGCTTTCAATCCAGGACCTGGCACTGCTCTGCTGGGCCACCCAGGGGATTACCGCGGAGCACGGCGACACGCTGTTGAGAACCGCTCCGTCGGCGGGCGCCCTCTACCCCGTGGAGACCTACCTGCTGATCAATGGGGTGGAGTCGCTGGAGCAAGGGGTCTACCATTTTCGGCCGGACCAGTTCGATCTGGAATTTCTGCGACAGGGGGACCTGGCCGCCGATTTCACCCGGGCCGCGCTGAACCAGCAGATGGTGCACCACTCTCAAGTGACTTTCCTCTGGTCCGCCATGATCAAACGATCGAAATGGAAATACCGCCAACGGGCCTACCGGTACATCTACCTCGATGCAGGGCATATCGCCCAGAACCTCTATCTGACAGGTGAAGCCATGGGGCTGGGGGTCTGCGCGATCGCCGCCTTCTTCGATGATGAAGTCAACGGGCTGATGGGACTGGACGGTGAATCGGAAACCATCATTTACATGGCCACCGTGGGACAAAGTCAATAAGGAGGCAAAGCCTTCAAGTTGATGTCGTGACAGCCGTGACAGCTGTTGGAATCCTGTTCTTCAGGGTCCTGGCGGCACCTGCTGCCGTAGACCAGGGGGATGGGAAACTCCCGGCTGGTCACCTTCCCCGTCAGCACCGGTCCATCTTCCCCAAAACGGACATGGGGTAGAATTTCACCCTCCTTTGAAAAGAGCACCTGCTCACCGGCTTTCCTGCCGTAGTGTCTCATGATCCGCTCTGTTTTGGGCAGCTCATTTTCCGTGAGTTCCCGGACCAGAGGCGGTTTCTTCAGCGTCCCATGACAGGTAGAACAGCGCACCCGCTGCTGGGCCAGTTTATCATTGTAAAGAAACCCGTCCCCCATGACCTCCCTGTCGGTATGGCAGTCGATACAATCCAGTTCATGTTCACATCGGGTAAAGAGACTCATGGGATTATAGTAGTCCCGAAGGCGCCGCGCCCCGCCCGAGAGTTCCGAAAGATCCGCCAGATCGTCCCGGGGCTCAAATTCCATGGTCATCAACGAATGCCCCCCCCGGTTGTGGCAGTGGTTGCACTGGGAATAAGGGATCTTGAGGGTCAGCTGGTGCCGGGGCCCGTGCCCCGGCTCATTATTCCGAATGGTCGGATCGTCACCCCGGTATACGGAATGATCGTCATAGAGGTAGTGGCACGCCGCGCATCCCGAGGCCCGGTTGAGATAGGGTTCCGCCGCGCCCCGGCTCCAGAGATGGCAGGCGCCGGCGCAGTTCTGCTGAAGCTGGGTGTCTATCCTGTGGCCTGAAATGGGGATCGTCTCACCGGTGAGATCCCGGGTCAGCGCCTCTCCGCCTTCACTCAATGGCAGATCAGCCTCCCGGCTATAGGGCAGGGGACGCAGGGCGGCCACCACATTCTCCCGTCCTTCCGGTGGGTTCCCCCGGATCGCCGTAACCCCGTATTCCGCGGGGAAATCCTTCTGAGCACCAAAGGTATAACGGGTGTGGGCAAACTCACCGGCCTTGGTGGCCATGATGGTGGTTTTAACCCGATGAATATGGTCTCGTTCCTCGGCCGTGTCTCCGTTGTGGCAGGCAGTCCCGTCAGGCATGGTTCTGCCGCAGCTCTGATCGATGACGGCAAAATCCGAAGGGTTCCGCCCTCCGATCAGCCCTGCATGGGCCGCGGGCAGCGTCACGGAGAGGGGGTCGCCGCCATGGCAGAGCGTACAGCCGAAGGTGTCGACGGGATGGGCGCTGCTGATCTCTTCAATACCCATATGACACGACGTGCACCGTTCCCGGCGGCCGTCGGGAAGAATCAGCTCCTGAACTGCCGGCAGTCGCCTCTCCAACGTGTCCAGCTCCTGACGAATTTCTTCCCGCCGCTGCGGGGTCTCCGCGGTCGCAGCCTCGGCCCGAAGCTGTTCAACCTTTCGACGCTGGTAGATCTTCTGGTATTGCTTATACGGCTTGCGCTGCTCGTCGACAAAAGCCCACAGCACGGTAAGGGCCAGGAGAAAAAGGAAGAATAAGAAGAGCCTGTGGTAACGGGTCATGGAACCTGCCGAAGAAAATGAAGGATGGAGAGGATGACAAGGCTCAAGAGAGTCACCGCGAAAAGGACGATCGGCAGCGCCCGGTCAGCAGATCGTGGGCGGTATTGGGGCACTGAATCCCGGGTGAGAAAAGGGAGAAGGGACACCAGCAGAAAAAGGAAAACCGGCACCATGACCCCTCCCGCAAAGGCCGGCAGGTGCCGCAGAAGCTCTTGAATCCAGATAAAGATCCACGGGGCCGTCACGTCCGTGGGGGTGGCGGCGGGATCGGCCATCTCACCAAGAGGAGCCGGTTTGATGAGCGCCAGAATCATGAGGCCGACGGAGACCGACAGCATGGCAAGAATTTCCATCCTCACCAATGCCTCCCGGGATATCCACGCTCCCTCTTCCAGGGACGCCTTCTTTTCCGATCCCTTCATATTATCCGCCACCAGACCGCTTCAGGAATGGGTCTGAAAAAACGTCCATCTTCTTCACAATGGCCGGCTCCCGTAGCCCAGGCGGCTCACTTTCCAGAAATGATAGAACATGAACGAGAGCGCTGCCAGGGGCAATACCACACAGTGCCAGAGGAAAATCCTTGCCGCTGATGCCTCGCCGTATGTGGCCGATCCCGCCGCCAGGCGGTGCAAGCCGTCCCCGACGAGCGGGATTTCCTTGATAACACCGAAGGCCACGAATCCGGCCCAGAAAGTCTCCGTATCGAAGCGGAGCAGATAACCGCTGAAATCCATCATAAAGACCAGAGCCAGCAATGCCATCCCCACGACCCAGATCCAGGCCCGGGTGTTCCGGTACGACTCGGTTAGGAGCACCCGCGCCATGTGGAAGACAACCAACAGGACGATACCCTGGCCGCACCAGTAGTGAAGGCTCCGCACCAGCCCTCCGAAGGGAATGACTTCGGAAATCTCCCGAACCGAGAGGTAAGGCGAGACGTCGCCGTAGCGGTAGTAAAACATCAGAAGAATTCCGGTGACGCCGAGCAGCACGAAGAAATAGAAAGCGAGTCCGCCCAGGCAGAAGGTAAAGGTCAAGCGGATCCGCTCCCGGGGAAGGAGCGGCGGGTGGAGATGGGCAAGGAAAGCCGAAACCCCGCCCGCTTCTTTCTGCCTCAACCTGGCGCCGATGATATCCTCCCGGTCACGTGCATGTCAGGGCTGTCGTTAAGTGAAATGATGCCTAACCCGCATATTGTATGAGTTAATCTATTACGGTGCCGGATAAGCTGCCACATGCGGCGTTGCAGAGGCTTTCCTGACTTCGAAATATTTCAATATGCCTTCAGCCATAAAATTCTCTGCGCCTTGCCTGTGTTGCTTCTGCGGCCCCTCATGACGATCACTCACGCAATATCCGGGCTAAGGCAAGAGACGGGTAGACAGCCAATCCCCGACGGACGTAAGAAAACGGAGACAATTATTTCATTTTGTCACTTTTTTGTCAACGATAGACTGGGCGCAGCCCATGCCGTCAAGGGCTGAACTGACAATGCCCCCGGCGTAGCCGGCACCTTCGCCTACCGGGTAGAGTCCCGCCAGGCCGATTGCCCCATAGTCTTTTTCTCGCAAAATCCTGACCGGTGAGGAAGTTCTCGTTTCAACACCGATCAGCGCCGCCTCCCGGGAGACGAAACCGGGCATTTTGCGGTCCCAGTGGGACAAGGCCCGACGCAGGGGTCCCGTGACGAAAAGCGGGAGCAAATCAGCCAGGTCGACGGCCCAGGTTCCGGGCCGATAGGTCACGTCAGGGAGCGTTGAGGACGTTCGGTTGCGTATAAAGTCGGTGACACGCTGAGCCGGTGCGAAATAACCGCCGCCGCCCGCCTGAAAGGCGGCTTTCTCCAGTCGCCGGACGAATGCCATGCCGGCGAGAGGTTCCGGTTCGCCGAAATCGGCTGGGTGTATGGTGACGACAATCCCGCTGTTGGCGAAACCGGAGTTTCTGCGGTAGGTACTCATTCCGTTGGTCACGAGGCCTTCGGCTTCGGGAGTGGCGCCAATCACCGCACCGCCGGGGCACATGCAGAAAGAGTAGACACCCCTCTGTTCCTCACGGTCGTGGAACGTGAGGCGGTAATCAGCCGCCCCCATCCGGGGGTGACCCGCCCATCGCCCGTACTGCATTCGATCGATGACCTCTTGCGGATGCTCGATACGGACACCGATGGCCAGGGCTTTCGGATCCATCATCACGCCGTGGCGCAGGAGCATGGCCAGCGTATCCCGGGCTCCGTGTCCCGGCGACAATACCACAATGTCCGTCTTAATTTCGTCTTCGTTGTTGATCCGCACCCCCCGGACCCGGCCGCCTTGTATGAGAAGATCGGTCACCGGGCTTCTGAAACGGACTTCTCCACCGAGTTGTTCGATCCTTTTCCGCAGGTTGACGATCACCTGTCTTAACCGGTCGGTGCCGATATGGGGGCGGGATTCATAGAGGATCTCCGGCGGTGCCCCCGCGTCGACGAATGCCTGCAAGAGCCACGGGATCTCAGGGGCTCTCTTGCGGGTGGTTAATTTTCCGTCGGAAAACGTCCCCGCCCCCCCCTCTCCAAAGCAGACGTTGCTTTCCCCGGAAAAGACACCGGCGGACCAGAAGCGCTCAACGTCTCGGACCCGGTCTTTCATGGGGCTCCCCCGTTCCAGTACAATCGGCTCGGCACCGGCGCGGGCGAGAATCAGAGCGGCAAAGATACCCGCCGGACCGAAACCGACCACCACGGGCCTGCGGGCAAAACAGACTTTCTGGACCGCCGACGCGGCTCCGGGAGAAGGGTCTCGTCGTTCCACCGGGACCGGGCCCGATGCCTTGATGGCGGCAAAGAGAGAGGCTTCATCGGCAACGTCGATTTCAACCTGATACTGAATACGGAGATGGCGGCGAGCGTCCACCGAACGGCGAAGGATCCGGACCGCCTGAATAGAATCGGAAGGGATCGAGAGCAGAGCGGCCAGAACCTCTTTCAGGTCCTGGCGGTCTTGATCGGGAGTAAGCCGGATCTCACTCAGAACGAGAGACATGGCGTGTCAGGAAAGGTCGAGGGTGCCGGGCATGACTGCCTGGCAACCCGTTGCTCCGATTACGAACAGGGCCATTAGGTCCCCATGTCCCAGGAGGAAAGATATTTTTGTTGTTCCTCGGTCAGTTCATCGATGGAAATCCCCATGGTGGCCAGCTTCAAAGAAGCCACCCAGCTGTCGATCTCCCTGGGGACGATATAGACTTTCTTCTCCAGTTTGCTCTTGCTCTTCACCGCGTATTCCGAGGCCAGCGCCTGGGTAGCGAAACTCATATCCATGACCGACGCCGGATGCCCCTCGGCGGCGGAAAGATTGATCAGCCGGCCCTCGGCAAGAACCCGTATCCGCCTGCCGTCGGCCATGGCGAACTCATCCACCAGGTTCCGGACACCGGCGTGAACCGCTGTGGCCATGGCTTTCAGAGCGACCAGATCGATTTCCACATCGAAGTGCCCCGAGTTGCAGACCATACAGCCGTCTTTCATGACCTCAAAGTGTTCCTTCCGGATCACATGGATGTCGCCGGTCAGGGTGCAGATCAGATCGGCCAGTCGAGCCGCTTCCATCATAGGCATCACCCGGAAACCATCCATGGCCGCCTCGATGGCCTTGATGGGCTCCACCTCGGTGACGATCACGTTGGCCCCCATGCCCCGGGCCCGGGTGGCAAACCCCCGGCCGCACCAGCCGTACCCCGCAGCCACTACTGTTTTTCCTGCCAGCAGG